>JADFGE010000069.1 GCA_022567855.1 Planctomycetota bacterium
GGCGCGGGCCGCATCGCGGCGCTGCGCGACGACGCCGAGCGCCGTCTGCGCGCCCTCGCGCCCGATCTTGTCGTGTTCGGCGGCGCGGCGGAGCGCCTGTGCAACACCTCGTGCCTGACCATGCCCGGCGTTGCGAGCGAGACCCAGGTCATGGCGCTCGATCTCGCCGGCGTGGCGGTCAGCGCCGGATCCGCCTGCTCTTCGGGCAAGGTCGGCGAATCCCACGTGCTTCGGGCGATGGGCGTCGATCCCGCGGCGGCGCAATGCGCCATCCGCGTCAGCCTCGGCTGGGCGAGCACGGCGGCCGACATCGATCATCTGGCCGAGGCGTGGGCCGCGCTCTATGCCCGGGCCGGCGGCGTGGCGGCGGCAGGCGCGGCGCGCCCGTCGGCGGCGTGAGATGAGCACCGTTTCCCGACAGCGCGGCGAGGCCAACATCAGGCTCCCGATCTACCTCGACTACCAGGCGACGACGCCGCTGGATCCGCGCGTGCTCGAGACGATGCTGCCGTACTTCACCGAGAAGTTCGGCAACCCGCATTCGCGCAGCCACGCGTACGGGCGTGAGGCGGAAGCGGCGGTCGAGACCGCGCGGGCGCAGGTCGCGGCGCTGATCGGCGCCGAGGCGCGCGAGATCGTCTTCACCTCGGGCGCGACCGAATCGAACAACCTCGCGCTCAAGGGCGTCCCGCATTTCCAGCGCGAGCACTACAAGGGCCGGCGCGACCGCATCGTCACCCTCGCCACCGAGCACAAGTGCGTGGTCGAAACCTGCCGCCGGCTCGAGCGCGACGGCTTCGACGTCGTCTTCCTGCCGGTGCGATCGAACGGCCTCGTCGACCTCGACGCGCTCGGCGAAGCGGTCACCGAAAGGACGATCCTGGTCTCGATCATGGGCGTCAACAACGAGATCGGCGTCATCCAGCCGCTGGCGGAGATCGGCGCGATCTGCCGCCAGCGCGGCGCCCGCTTTCACAGCGACTGCGCCCAGGCGGTCGGCAAGATTCCGCTCGATGTCGATGACATGGGCATCGACCTGATGAGCATCTCGGCGCACAAGATGTACGGTCCCAAGGGGATCGGCGCGCTTTACGTGCGCCGCAGGCCGCGCGTCCGGCTGACCGCGTTGATCGATGGCGGCGGGCAGGAAAGGGGCATGCGCTCGGGCACGTTGCCGGCGCCGCTCTGCGTCGGCTTCGGCGAGGCCTGCGCCATCGCCGGGCGCGAGATCGACGAGGAGCGCCGGCGCCTCGCCGGCTTGCGCGACCGGTTCCACGCCGGCGTCACCGGCCGGGTGCCCGACGTCACCCTCAACGGCGATGCCGGGGAGCGCATCCCCGGCAACCTCAACTTCAGCTTCGCCGGGGTCGACGGCGAATCGCTCATTGCCGCGCTCGGCGACCTCGCGGTCTCGACCGGCTCGGCGTGCACCTCGGCGCTGGTCGAGCCTTCGTACGTGCTGCGCGCGCTGGGTCTCGACGACGCGCTCGCCGACGCCTCGATCCGCTTCGGCATCGGTCGCTTCACCACCGAGGCGGAGATCGACTACGCGGTCGAGACGGTCGCCGAAAAGGTGGCCGGGTTGCGCGCGCCGGCGCCGCCGGGCGAGTCGGCCGGGGGCGGCGTCGCGCTGTCCTCGGGTTGACTCGCCGGGCGCGGCGGAAGGTCCGGGCGGCGAAAGACGGCGAAAACAGGCTTTACATCGCATGAACTTGGCATATATGGGATTTGGGCGAGCAATCGCTTGCACGAAGGGATTGAACCGATGTCACCCCAGGTGATGACCCTCACCGACGCGGCGATCGCGCGTATCAAGCATCTCACGGCGGAGCACGGCGAGACGTCGGTGGGCATGCGCGTCGGGGTGCGCAACGCCGGCTGCTCGGGCATGGCGTACACCTTCGAGTTCGCCGATGAGCCGCGTCCTCAGGACGTGGTGGTCGAGGGCGGCGGCATCACCGTGCTCGTCGACCCGGAGGCGGCGAAGTACCTCAGCGGCGCGGAGATGGATTACGTCGAGGAGAAGCTGCAATCAGGCTTCGTCTTCAATAATCCCAACGAGAAGGGCCGCTGCGGCTGCGGCGAATCGTTCTACGTGTAACCGGCTGGGCGCGGAGCCGGCGGGGTATCGTCGATGCCCAGGATGACCTTCATCAACCCCGACGGCACGCGCAACGAGGTCGACGCCCCGGTGGGGCTTTCGGTCCTCGAAATCGCCCACCGCAACGACATCGACATCGAGGGCGCGTGCGAGGGCTCGCTCGCCTGCTCGACGTGCCATGTCATCGTCGAGCCGGAGCATTACGGCCGCTTGCCCAAGGCGAGCGAGGACGAGGAGGACATGCTCGACCTCGCGTTCGGCCTGACGCGGACGTCGCGGCTCGGTTGCCAGATCTGCATGACCGAAGAGATCGACGGCCTCACCGTCTCGTTGCCGGCGGAGACCGTCAACATGATGCTCGACTAATACCAACGGATCATCGCGAGATATTCGGCACGATGACGCGGCCGAACCTGGTCGAGAGGCTGATGCGCTCGCCAGCGGGCGCGATCGTCGCCCGTCCCTGGTTCGACCCGGTCGCGCTGCACGTCATCACCCGCCGCTATCTGCCGCTGTCGCGCGCCTGGGCCGCGGCGGCCGGATCGGGTCCGAAAGAGAGGAAAGCCGGATGCGCACTTTCGTCATCATCATCGCCGCCTCCGCCGTGACGCTGGGGGGCGGCTACTATGGCTATCAGGCCGTCAGCGGCGGTTCGCAAGCTCAGCGGTACAAGACGGCAACGGTCGATCGCGGGACACTCGTGTCCACGGTGACGGCCATCGGCACGGTCGAGCCCATCCTCAGAGTTGTGGTCGGCTCGCAGGTCAGCGGCACGGTGATGCGCTGGCACGCGGATTTCAATCAAACTGTCAAGCAGAACGAGGTTCTGGCGGAACTCGATCAGGACCAAATCAAAGCGACCATCGCCCAGCGCACGGCGGCGCTGGCGGCGGCCCAAGCGGGCGCGGCCGAGGAACACGCCCGACTGACCAAAGCGAAGCTGTCGCTGGAACTCATCCAGCGGGCCTACGAACAGAACAGCGCTTCAAATAACGAACTGGCAATCGCCAGAGCAGATGAACTGGCAGCCCGCGCCGCAGAGCAAGCCGCCCGAGCGCGGATCGATGTGGCCGCTGCCGAACTTCGCGCTGCCGAAATCCAACTGCAGAAGACGATCATTCGCTCGCCCATCGACGGCGTGATCATCTCGCGCGACATCGATGCGGGCCAAACGGTGGCGGCGTCCCTGTCGGCGCCGACCCTGTTCACCATCGCCAACGACCTGCGCAACATGCGCGTGAGCGCCGCCGTCAGCGAGACGGACATCGGCAGAGTACACGAGGGCATGGCGACGGAGTTCCGAGTGGACGCCTATCCGAAAATGCGCTTCCGCGGCTCGGTCACGCAGGTTCGTTATGCTGAAACCGTCGTCGATAACGTGGTCACATACGTGACGCTGATCGACGCGCCCAACCCGGACCTTTTGCTTCGTCCGGGCATGACCGCCACGGTCCGCTTCGAGGTCGAGAAGGCGGAAGACGTGCTCCGGGTTCCCAACACCGCCCTGCGCTTTGATCCCGCGAGGCAGCAGACCCGGCAGACCGGCCGGTGGAGCAAGCCGCAGCGGGCACAAGCCCTCAAGCCGCGCGTGTACAGGCTGGCCGCGGGCGGGCTGGAGGAAGTGGTGTTGGAACTGGGCATCAACGACGGCACCTATACCGAGGTCCGCGGGGGCGAACTCAATGCCGGAGACACGCTGGTCACCGGCTGGGATTTGACGGCCGGGCGGTCGCGGTCGCCCGGTGCGAGAGGGTTCTAGTGCCCGCACCGCTGATCGACATCACCGATGCCTGGAAGATCTACCGCGTCGGCGACGTTGAGATTCCGGCGGTTCGCGGCGTGTCGCTGTCCATTCGCGCCGGCGAGTTCCTGGCCATCACCGGCGCGAGCGGTTCCGGCAAGTCAACGTTCCTCCATTTGATCGGTTGTCTCGGGCGCCTGACCCGCGGGTCGTACGCCTTCGAAGGACGGGCCACCACCGCGCTGTCGGGACAGCAACTCGCAGGGTTGCGTAACCAGCGTATCGGATTCGTGTTTCAAAACTTCAATCTCATGGCGCGCACCACGGTGCTCGACAACGTCGCTCTGCCGCTGGCCTATCAGGGCGTGCCGCGGCGCGAGCGGCGTCGGCGCGCCGAGGAGCTTCTCACCGAACTCGATCTGCAGGACCGTCTCAAGCATCATCCGAACCAGCTCTCCGGCGGGCAGCAGCAGCGAGTGGCCATCGCACGCGCCCTGATCACGCGTCCGGCGGTGATCCTCGCGGACGAGCCGACCGGGAATCTGGACAGCCGGACCGGCACCGAAATCATGAGCCTCTTCACGAAGTTGCACCGCGAGGAAAACATCACCATCATCGTGGTCACGCACGAGGCGGAAGTGAAGGCGTGCGCCGAGCGCCACGTGGTCTTCCGCGACGGCGAGATCATCTCGGATGAAGAAAGGACAGCCACAGCCGCATGAAACGCATGAGTCCATTCACTGTCTTGCTCGAAGCATTCGTCAGCTTGCAAAAGAACAAGGTCTGCACAGCCCTGTCGGTTCTGGGCATCGTGATCGGCATCGCCTCGGTGATCGCGATGGTGGCAGTCGGCGAAGGCGCCCGCAACCGGGTGGAGCGCGAGATTCAGGCGCTGGGCGACGACTGGCTGATGATCGGCTATTGGGGCGTGCAGCGCGGCGGCGTGCGGCGGGAGCAGGGCGTAACGCCCAAACTGGCAGAGGAAGACGCCCTGGCCATTACGCGCGAGTGCCCGTCGGTACGGGCTGCGACGCCCAGCAACCGCATGAGCATGCAGGTGGTCTCCTCGTATGGCAACTACCAGACGACCGTTCAAGGCGCGTTTCCGAGCTTCTTTGACATTCGGCGCTGGGATTGCGTCGATGGGCGGCAATTCACGTATGAAGATATGGAGATGCTGGCGCGGGTGTGCTGCATCGGACAGACCGCGGCACGAGAGCTATTCGGCGCGTTGAGCCCAATCGGGCAGACGATTCGCGTCAACCGCATCTCGTTTGAGATCATCGGTCTGCTGGGGCCGAAGGGCACGAGCAGCAGCGGCAGAGACGGTGACGACCTTATTGTATTTCCCTGGCGGCCATTCCAGCGCCACATTGCCGGCGATGAAATCTCGCGGACGATGTACGTCGCGGCGGCGCCGGGCGTGCCGCTGGAGTTGGCCAAACAGGAGATTCGCGAATGCCTGCGCCGGCGACATCAACTGGCCGACGACGAAGACGACGACTTCCGCATCTCCGATCGCTCGCTCTCTGCGCAGGCCCGCGCAGAATCGACCCGCGCCTTCAACTATCTTTTGATGACCATTGCCTCGATCTCGCTCTTGGTCGGCGGCGTGGGGATCATGAACATCACGCTGGTCTCGGTCACGGAGCGGACGCGCGAAATCGGCACGCGCATGGCCCTCGGCGCCACGTCGGGCCAGATTTTGGCGCAGTTTCTGACTGAGGCAGTGTTGCTCTGCTTGATCGGCGGGCTGTTCGGCTTCGCGGGCGGTACGCTCGTCGCGCAGATCGTGACTTGGAACCTCGGCTGGGAGACGGAGATCTCCTACTGGATGGCCGGCGTGGCCATTTCGTTTTCCACGGCCGTTGGATTGTTCTTCGGCTTCTACCCTGCGTGGCGCGCCAGCCGACTTGACCCGATCGAGGCTTTGCGCTTTGAATAATCGCGCAGGCTGAAGCCTGCGGCTCCTTGTTTTGTTCGCTGTTTGAACATCAATAGAACTCAGGAGGACATGGTTATGGCATCGGAAAGTAGACGGTCGTTTTTGGCGGGTGTGGGTGCGGCGGCGGTGGCGGGCGGCGTGCTGGCGCCGGAGGTGCAGGCGTTCGAACCGGGCGCCGACGCAAAGCGAGAAGTCATCGGCGGCAGCCCAATCGCGATGTTCTCGCGTGCGGTGCGCTTCGGGCGGATGGTATGGGTGTCCGGCGTGGTCGGCAACATCGAAGGCTCGCTGAAGCTGGCTTCGCCCGGCACCGAAGTCGAGTTCAAGCAGGCGCTCGACAATCTCAAAGCCTCCGTCGAAGCAGCGGGTTCGAGCCTGGACAAAGTGCTGAAGTGTACTTGCTTCCTCGTCGAGGCATCGGACTTCGCGCTGTTCAACACGGTTTACAAACGCTACTTCCCGAAAGACCCGCCGGCGCGCTCGACGGTGGTCGTCAAAGAGCTGGTCATCCCCGGCGCCAAGCTGGAGATCGACTGCGTGACGATCGTATAGGAACTATAGTTCGTACTTGATCTCGCCGCCGACGATGGTACACACCACGCGCCCGGCAACAGCCATACCGTCGAAGGGACAGTTACGGCCTTTGGAGCGGAAGCGGGCGGCGTCGATGGTCCACTCGGCGTGGGGGTCGATGAGGGTAACGTCGGCCGGACCGCCGACGGCCAACGAGCCACCGGGCAGGCCGAAGATGCGGGCCGGCGCGGTGCTCATCAATTCGATCAGTTTGTACCACTCGATGTGTCGCGGTGCAATCAGCGCTTTGGCAAACAGCGCCAGCGAAGTCTCAAGCCCGACAATGCCCGGCGGCGCTTCGAGAAAGCCGCGCGCCTTCTCCTCGGCGGCGTGCGGGGCATGGTCGGTGACGAGCATGTCGATGGTGCCGTCGATGACGCCGGCGATGCAGGCGTCTACATCACGCTGTGGGCGGAGCGGCGGGTGCATCTTGAAGTTAGCGTCCTTCGTGCGACAGGCTTCATCGGTGAGCAGCAAGTGATGCGGGCAGACTTCGGTCGTAACGCGCACGCTCCCGGCCTTTGCGGTTCGGACCAACTCGACGGCCCGGCGGGTCGAGATGTGGGCGACGTGGTAGCGGGCGCTGCATCCCTCGGCCAGCGCCAGATCGCGTGCGATCATGAACTCCTCAGCCAACGGCGAGAGTCCGGGCAGGCCGAGATCGCGGGAAACCTCGCCTTCGTGCATAACGCCGCGCGTGAACGTTGGATCTTCGCAATGCTGGATGACCGGCCGATCGAGCGTGGCGAGGGCTTCAAATGCGGCGGCCATCAATGCATTGTCAGCCAGCCCGTCACCGTCATCGCTGAAGGCCACCGCCCCGGCCTCGGCCAGCGCGCGGAAGTCCGCCAGCTCCTTTCCGGCGCGGCCCTTGCTGAGGCAAGCGATCGGGTACACCCGGCAACTGCCCACCTCCTGCGCCTTTTGGAGTATGCCCTTCACAACGTTGGGTGTGTCGGCTGGCGGTGCCGTGTTCGGCATGCAGGCCACGGCCGTGAAGCCCCCGGCGACGGCAGCGGCGGTGCCCGTCTCGATGGTCTCTTTGTGCTCGCCGCCCGGCTCACGAAGATGGACGTGCATGTCGATCAATCCGGGAACAACGAGCAGGCCGGCGGCGTCGATGACCCGCTCGAACGCCGGCTGATCGGACCCGCAGGCCGAAATCACGCCTCCTGCGATCGTGAGGTCGGCCGGCGCGTCGTGGCGGCTGCCGGGGTCCACAACGTGGCCGCCCTTGATCAGAATGAATCCTCCTTCCGGCATACAGTGGAGGATAGTCGATGAACATTCCTATCTCTAGGCCACACCATGATTTGGCGAACTCAGGGATGCACAATGGAGTTCGGAATCTGGAAATTTCACAGCACGAACTCCTGTGGATCCGGCATCTGGTCTCGAAGCGACACCGGAACGGTTCAGGAGTGGAAACTCACAGCGTCGCATGGTCGCCGGACAGATTTTATGAAGATAGAAAGTCAAAGGGGATAACATGTTACGACAAGTGTGGCGTATTTTGGAAATATAATCGTGGCATGGGGCACGTCCACCAGTTATAATCGCGCGTGGCTTCGCGGCTTCAAACCAATCCCGGCATCGAGCAAAGGAAAACGGCAGCACATGCGAAATCGAGTTGAACCAAGCAAGCCCTTACAGCGCATCGATGATCTCCACTTCTTCTTGTACCACAGGGCGTTACATCCGGAGCTGTTCCATGTGTTCGAGGTGCGGCACCTTCAGCAGAAGCGCTATACAGCCGAGATTTGGATCACGGGATTGTCGCACGTGGTCATGGTTCAGGCCAAGAATCAGGTCGTCACGGAATTGACGGCGGGCGACAGTGAAATGTTGCCTAAGATGGGCCTGGTCACTCGGTTCCGGTTCCGTGGCGAGAAGGACCACTTGCAGCGGTTGGACGGCGGAATGCAATATATCATGTCCAGCCAGGTTGAACGAATGACGCCAAATCTCTTCGCCGCCTCGCACCGCGATTTGACACGGTACGCCCAAAAGCGGGGTCTGTTCCGCGAATTCCCGGAGTGGGCTTCGGGCGACCATGTGCCTTTCACCTTCGTGGACTATGAGTGCCGCGACGGCGAGCTGCACGTTCATGCTTTCCACGCCTTCCCTGAGGAGGCGACGCTGTTGAAAACGCAATCGATCTTCGAGCTGTCGGCCCGCACGTCAGCCCTGTCCTATTGAGCGAAAGCGTCCATCGCCGTCCGCACCGGGCATGTCGCGAAATGCCGATATCCCGGTGGGGCCAATCCATTTGCGATCAAGGCTGCTTCAGACCCATTCCGATACTTCCTCTAGACATCGCGGTCGCCCACTGACCAGCTTTGGACAGGGACGGTACGACGACATTGGAGGTCATAAGATGTCTATAAGGCATGGAAGCCTGCCCATCATCAGCGTCCTGTGCATCGCCCTCGCAGCGCATGGGGCGCCTCCCGATTACGGCGGTGAGATTGTCACGGTCAAATCGCGCGATATCGAGATCAGCTACTCAGTCCATCAGGCTGCCAAGCCCATTGAGCGCATCGACTTGTGGGTGACGGCCGACCGCGCGGAAAGCTGGCGCCACTACGGCGTGGAGACCTCGGGCGCGACCGCGACCCGGTTTCACGCGGATCGCGACGGCGTATACGGCTTCTATCTCGTGCTCCGCAACAGCGTCGGCCAGTCATCGGGGCCACCCCGATCCGGCCAACAGCCTCATCAGTGGGCGCTCATCGACAGCGCGCCGCCGCTGGTACAGATCAAACAAGTGCGGGTAATCGACCACAAACCGCCCAGAGATGCGGTTCTGGTCGTATCGTGGACGGCATTTGATGACCACCTCGGCGATCGGCCGATCTCGTTGTACTACCAAACGACGGATCAGCCGGGATGGCGTTCGATGGCAACCCGTGTCGCCGATGTCGGCCGATTCGATTGGACGGTGCCCCGAATCCTCAGGGGCCGCATCACAGTGAAGATTGAGATTACAGATCGCGCCGGCAACATGGCCTCGGACACCTCGAGACCGGTGCTGCTGGATTCGCCCATGTCGGGGGTGGCTCTGCCTGCACAGACACAGCCTCCCGCCTTGCAGAGAGTGGATGCCCCGGCAGCACAGAGCAAACCCGCGCTGTCGACAGCCGAGCCGGAACGCACCCTCGACATGCCCAACCCCACGAGAGCCCAGGAACTACATGAACTTGGCCTCTGGCACAAGAATCGGGGCGAATACGCCCTGGCGGTCGAGCGGCTTATTGAGGTGATGAACCTCAATCCGGACGTGAAGTCGCCCGCCTATGATCTCGCGGACATCTACTACCTGCAGAGCAACTATCAAGGGGCGCTCGACATCTACGGGAACATCCAGCAAAGGTATGGCGCGGACCGCCGCACGTCACGCGGCAGTGCGCTGGCCATGATGGCGCTGAGCAAGTATCCTGAAGCACTCCGTCAACTGGAACGCGTGCTGCAATCAGCACCGGATGACGCGGAGATCTGGCTTGATGCCGGCGACGTCTTGCTCTCGATGAGTCAGCCGGCCCAGGCCAGAAGCTACTGGCAGGAAGCCGCTCGGCTGACGCCCGGGGATTCGAACATCGCGGGCCGCGCCAAGAAGCGGCTTGCCAAGTACGGCCTCCGGCAGGAATCGGATACTCGCTAGCCGACACAACAGGAAACGGACATCGCCCCTTGGCCAAGCAGCCCACTTCCAATGAGCCGCCGTGTTCCATCTATGTGGTCCATGGCCCCGAAGTGTACCTCAAGGACCATGCTGTCGCTGACGTGCGGCGCCGCGCACTCGGCGCCGACCCCGACCCGCTGGCCTACTCGC
>JADFGE010000070.1 GCA_022567855.1 Planctomycetota bacterium
TAACGAATCGATCAAGGGCCACGTTCCAAGCAGTATGGCCACGGCATCGGGCAAGCCTGCTCGTGTAAGAGGGAGGCGACAGGGATGAGCCTATACAATCCCATCTAACGGCCTTCGGGCCTGTGCGCGTACGGCTGCTCGCTTTCCGCGTACGCGGTCCCCGCTCCCGGTCACGGGGTTGAGCGGGGGTCGCACCCGCGTTTGTGCTAGGATGTTCGTGTTCCACTTCTTGTTGCAAGGGATTGGCGGTAGCTCCGCTAGTTCAGCGGAACACTTAAGCCACCTTCGGGTGGCTTTTGTTCTGTCTGTGATAATTAGCTATCCACCGCAAGCACGAGCCCGAAGCCGCCGGCAGAGTTGCAAGCTCCACCGACGGCCAAGAGGGTCCGACGTCTCCGAAGAGACGACCGGCAAATAAGAGGTAGCAATGAAGTTCGTCAAGATACTCTTTACGACACTCTGGGCGCTGATTGACCTGCTACTAAGCTAAAGACGTTTCCCGCTATAAAACGTTCTCTCCAGCCACCGATCTATACCCAAAGCCGTGGCAACAGTGACCAAGACAATAAATATTGTGAGTCTCATGCTTTTACCACCACCATACTTCCAGCGTACCCAACGAATCATCACAACAGGCCGTCGCAACACCCAGGCTAGCCCAGACCGCACCTTGCGTAGCCATCGGCCTATCGTCTTTATGAACAGGTAGTTTCCCTCTTCAGGGTGTGCGAGCCATGCGCCACCCAGCCCGACCAGGTAGAGCAAGTACATAGGTACAGCCACGAACACGGTCAGAAGGCCGTCCAGTCCCGGTGAGATTATTGCAGAGAAAAAGAGGACTACCCACGGCACGATTCTGTGAACCCTCTTGAACTGCTGGTACGAAATAAGCCTGAACCTTGCAAGCAAGTTCATGATGACTGGCAGCAGGAAGACCAAACCAATCCACGCAAACAGACTGGTGAGAAGCCTCATGTACTCGTCAAGAAGTATTACAGGGACTGCAATATCTGAACCAAACGTGAGCAGAAAGTTCAGGCTCACCGGCATCATCACGAAGTAAACGAAAGAAACCCCAGTCAGGAATAGCACAAGGGTTAGGGTCGTGTAGGTGGTTAGGAATCGCCACCAGCGAGAAGGGAATAGGGGTCTGAGCAGGCTGAGAAAGCCCACGACGAGAACGGGAAAGGCTGCAAGTTTCCCCCCGTTTATGGACAGGTTCAGGGTAGCCCCGAACATATCTGGGACGGCATTGTAAACAGGCCGTCCGCCAAAAGGCGAGAGCAACTCCCCCGCTGGCGCAAGCAGAAAGGCAAAGACCTCTCTGTGCCAGTAGAAAGTCGCACCCGCCCCTATGAAGAACGCAATAACCGATAGAACTACTGTCCATCGTGCGCGTTTTCCAACGCGATAACCCCGGTCATACCACGGGGAACCATGAACTAGGAAGTCGGATTGCTGTCGCCACTCTTCTTGGCTTTGTTCACCAAGCGGAAGATTGCGGCCCCGACGATAACTGCAATCGCCATTCCTGCAACAACCATGATAATGGGGTCGGTAGGCATTTCTATAATTCCTTCCAGCGTCTGACTTTTGCCAGAACGCCTAACTTACTCACCCTGTCGAATGCGTTTCGACGGAATCCACGAACAGATACTTTGATGCTACGCATCACCCCCACAGTCCCTATCACCGTGAACACGGTCACGAAAGATGAGTCCCTTCAGGGGTTCACCTATTTCAAATAGTAGGCCCATTACTTTATCGGCAGCGACACCGCCAGCAACCGCCACCAGAAAGTATCGAATCAGCCAGCCAAGGGGGTGCATTAGTCGTCCCTCTTCTTGCTACCAAGAAAGCCACCCACTGCCCCGGAGAGGGTATCTCTTGCCATCTGTGAGTACCTGCCAAGAGCCTTCATTACCGGCTCGGCGATGGCTACAACGAACTCGTCCCTCGCTTTGCCTAAAGTCTCGATAATCTCTTCCTTATTTAGCGGGACTGGCGTGAGTTCTACTGGTTTAGCAGCAGGCTTTCGTCGTTGCTTCTTCGCAGTCGCCGTCTTGACGACTTCCTTGACGACCTTTTTGACAACCTTCGTAGCGTTCTGTTTGGTGGCCTTCTTACGGACAGCCTTCACCACCTTCTTTTTGACGGACGGTTTTTCAACAGGCGGGTTATCCGTTGCCGGCGGGTTATCCGTTGCTGGGTTGACCCCCGCCTGATCTTCTGGTTTAGTTTCCATACGTCTACCTGCGCTTCCTGCTGGTCTTCACGGGCGACTTGCGCTGCGGAACTGTACGCGGTGCAGGCCGAGGCCTCGCCGCGCTACGACGTGCCGCGTCCTCTTTGGGCTTGTGCAGTGCCATGACTACCTACGCTTTCTGTTTCGCCGCTTCTGCGCGAGTGCTATTGCTACGCTCTGGCGTTACGATCTTCCCGACTTTTTCAGTTCTCGGATGTTTTTGCTCACCGTTTTCTTGCTCGTCCCGCGGGTCAATGGCATTCAACTGCTCCTTCAACTCGGCATTCTCGCGCTCCAGCGTGACAACGGAAAGTTCCAGGTTGACCATCTGCTGGCTCTTCTGGGAAAGCAGCGTCGCCAAGTCTTCTCGTGTTATATCTGCCATGATTTCTCCTAAACCAGATCGAAGTCGCTCTCGTGGTCAGCCGCGGCAATCGCCTGCGACTTCTCAACTTTCTTCACGAAGTTGATAACGCCATTGCGGAGTTGCGTCTGAATCTGTGTGGCTGTCAGTTGTTCGTCGTCGACCCTGCCCACGTTGTAGGCATTGACGATACGAGTCACCGTCGCCGCTGAGATTTGCTTGCCGAGTAGTGTGGGCATGGTTCTCCTACGCCGTCAGTGCGGCCAGTGCTGTGTTTGCGATAGCCAGTTGGCCTTCGAGTTCGTCCACCCGCTCAACGAGGCTCATGTGCTTAGTCGCCTGTTGCCAGATCGCGCCGGTATGAAGCCGCATAAGTTGACTCGTGTTGGTAAGTCCGTATTTGCCAGCTTTACCGAGAACACCAGCAGCGATCAGGTCTGGCTCGTTGTAATCGACCCACTCGTCCCACTTGTCACGGATGATTACATCTGGCGCTGTCACTTGCGAGTACGCCCGCAAAAGCATTGCGTCGTCCCACTCGTCAAGAGCGGTGTGGGCATCCGTGGTCTGGTGGACATCTCCGTTGCCCTGAATAAGCCAGCGCGTCACACCGTTCGTACTGATGTTGACTATGTTCCCTGTGTCAGCAACTGCAGTGTTGCCTGTCCCACTCTTTACTCGACCATCAAGTGTAATTACAGCCACCCCGCCTGACGTAGTGGTGGTATCTGCTGCCTCCCCCAAAAGCCCCGTAATATAAATGGCATGTCCGGCTGTACCGTTAGCATCTTTGAAGCCTTGAATGTTGACACCACCGGAAGTAGCTTCCAGTTTTTTCACCGCAAACCAGGTATCTGTTTCCTGAAGAGCTGTCATCCCGTGAGCCACGTCGCTCGATTTGCCGGTGATGATGTTGTCATCGTTCGCCTCTTGGTTGACGATAAGCCCGACCGTCGTGCTGCCATCCACGAACCCCGTAGCCGCTGAGTCCGGGCCAATCCACAGGTAGGACTCACTCTTCATATAGACATTAGAGTTGTTGAACATCACCTCCAGCGTGTCTTGGTCCATTTCCATCATAATCACGTTGCCGACCGTGAAATGAAGATCGTCGTCGGATTCTTCGTAGATATAGGTGTGGCGGGCACCCTCAACACCGTCGAATGAGAGCGTCTGCCCCGCTTCAATCTTTAGGTTCCCGGCGCTGTCCAACTGCATGTGCTCGTCGCCGGACGTGGAGAACTTCATGGCGTTGTCAGAGTGCACATACTGAATCAACCCAACGTTAGCGTCGGCGGCATCACCGAAGGCGATGTTCCCTGTGGTAGCGGCAAGGATGCTGATACCGCCGTTCACTCCGTTATCGACAATAACGTCATCTGCATCGGTGGCTGCTGTGATGAGGGCGGTCGTGCCAACCGTGATTGGGCCCGAACTCAACGTACTTGAGAGCGTTAGAGCCCCTGTAATCGTTGTTGCTGGAGTGATCGTGATACGCGGTGTGTTGGAGTCGAACAGCATCATGTCGGTGCCGCCGCGCGTAATGCTGAGAGCATCGGCCAGCGAATCCGTCAGCGTGATGTCGTTCGTGCCGGTCGTGCCTGTGAACGACAGGTCTACGTTGGCCCCGAACGTGAGAACAACGGTTCCGTCACCGCCCAATGTCAGAACGCCGGATGAGTGAGTCCACGTAACATCGCCGGCGTTGAAATCAATAACCGCACCCGATGCGAAGAACGCGTCAGAATACGCGAGCGTCGTCTTGCCCAGCGCCAGCCCGTCGTTGGTCTCGGGCCACAGTGCCGTTGCGTCAAGGTGCAGCTCTTCCGTGAGCGTGCCGGCAACCATTGTCCAGAGGTTGAGTTGACCGTCCTCTGAGGCGTCAGCAATATCCGTGACTTCCCATTCGATACGGGCAGCAACAAACTGTTGGGGCGTGGCGTTGTTATTCGAGAGTTCGAGATCGATATAGGCGCGATCACCGTTAGCCTGGTTCGCCGCCGTTTCGACACCGGCAGTCTCCGTAGCTCTGCGCCCAGCGAAGACGGCTACGAGGGTTTGCGCCTCGTCCGTCGTGGACATGAAATGCCCAGCGGGAACGGCCGTAGTCGGCGAGCGTGCCTGAAGCGTCGTTACTTGGAACTGGTCACGGGCGCGCAACCAGATGATGTTCGAGCCGTCAGTGATCTTGCGATCGAAGCGGCCCTGAGTTGAGTGATCGAACGACCATAGGCCAGAAGACGTGGATGTCTGAGCGACGGCAGTGGTGGTTTGGTCAACGGAAAACAATTCGACGTTGTTTACACCGTCGGCAATAGCGGCGCCCGCGCTGTCGAGGACTACGCCCGTGAACTGCATTCCTACTGCCATTACGCTCCTATCGGGCCTCGTGCCCGTGTACCGGCTAACGCTTCTCTTACGGCCTCTACGGGTCTGTTACGAGCATCTTCCTCACCGATGAACTCTACCCGCATCCCGCTCAGTTCTAATTGCTGCTGGGCGATCAGGTCTTTGGCTCGCTGCTTCGCCTTCAGCAGATGGTGGAAGTCACTCTGCACCTCTATACCCACGAAGGGACTGAAAACCACGAAGTCAACGATCACACCGCCGCTTGTATTGCGGCCGCCAAACCGAGATACTTGATAAACGAAGTCTACTCCCTCACGTAATCCAATCTTGTTGAGCGCCAGCCAGATGAAGTATTCGAGGTCAGACCCGCCGCGGTCGATCCACTCTTGCGGGATCGCTGGCAGCGGGCGACCCGCCACGTCCGTCTGCTGAGGCCGGTCTGCTACGCCACCAAATCTGCCTGCTGTAACCATCAGCGTTTAGTCGTCTGGATGGGTTCTGCGAACACGACATTCACTTTCCCATACTCGATCTCGCCCGTCCGCTCATTCGTCTGCATGTCCTCGATGTCCATCAGGTAGTTACGCGTGTGATTTGTCTCGTCGGTCCACGTCACTTCCACAAGCGGGCCGTTGTCGATAGCATCCCGCAAATCCTCGAACATCTCGATAACCTGCCGATCCTTGTAAGCCTCGGTTAGATCCAACTGTACGGCCGGTGCGAACAGAGATTTCATGCGAGGTCGCCACACAAGCGTCATGTGGTACATATCGGGGGTATTGTTTTCCTTCGTGGGATCACGAAGCAGTGAGATGCGGAACCGGATGGACCGGAACACGATACCGCCCCGCGAACTGATGCTTCCGCCGGTGCCAGCCACGGTGACTTCGAGATCGTCGATGGTGAAGTTATCGCTGTCGGTGACGGTGACCTGGCGCGTCCCATCGATAGACGGCGTACTGCCGGAGTGACCGGTGATCTCAACAACTTCGCCGGTAGAGAGCCCATGGCCGTCTGCCTTGATACTGGTTGGGTCAGCCACGCTGCTCGTCGAGATGTTCACGCCGGGTAGCCGGTACTCCTGCTCTCCGCTGAGGGTCTGGGTAACGAGATCAACGAACGTATCGCTGCGGTTGATCGCATACTCGATCTTCACCGTCTCATTCGCCGTGGGGTTGCTCGTCTCGAGGATCAGCGACAAGGCCAGCTTCAACTGGTTGTGGCGTCCCGCGTCGAACCACGGCGTTATCAACTGGCCCGTTAGCGCATACGTGGATGTCGGAACCACCAGGGGGTTCACCACGTCAATGGGCAGGATCATGTGGTAGACGCGCTGGTTATGCGCCCACCAGAGCCGATAAGTGCTGTAGGCGTTTGAGACGTTCATAGCGGTGATCGAGCGGGTGTCGTCCTCGCTCAACCATTTGACTTCCCACCCGCGTTCGTTCCGCCCGGCGATCATGGAGAAGCCCTGCTTTGTATTGAAGGTGACTCCGTGATGGTTCTGAACCCCACGTGACACCCGCGTATTGATGTCCTCCAGTCCAGCAGCGGAAGAAGCATCCAACCCGGCGAGCAGGTCGTTGTGCGAGCCTTCCATAACGGTGATGATGCCGCGCTTATCGGTCGGAAGGCCGTGGTCCTGGTCAAGGCCAATGGGAACGAGGATGCCAGTGGGGTCGCCAATCTGGAATTTGTAGATCGCGTTACCGGCTGAGAAGTTGATCGAGCCCCGCCACTTTTTATGGCCCTTTGAGCCATCGTTATGGAATGGGACATCGGCCTCCGTTTCCAAGAATGTCTCTTCGTCCCGATTGTGGATGTGCGGCCCAACCTTCGTCATGGCGTAGATGTGCATCTCGCGGTCAGGAGCGCGGGCCACTTCCAATCCGGTCACGTAATCGTCAGGCAGTTCGAGTTGAGCGTCGGCGGTCCAAGTAGTCGCCCCACCCGCGAGGTCGTTCGTGTAGTACATCCGCCCGGCCTGAGTAATCCCCCACAGCAGCCCGCCCTGGAAGATGAGGTACTTGATGTTCTGCGTCACGTTGGCGGTGAAATCTGTACCGTTGGTGCTGAAGACCACGCCGGAACCGTTGGCGATAACGAGCGTCTCGGTCGCTACGCCAGCCGGGTAGAGCAGCCCCTTGACCCCATCCGTACCTGCCGCCGCCATCGTTATGAGAGGGTCGCCCCATCCACCAGCGATGCCATTTAGAGTGTGAACTTGCGTGCCATACGAGGCATATATGGAGTTCTTGTACTCGAGCAGCACAAATACGTCGGCCTGGGTAGAGGCGGCGGTGGTCAGGGTGGCGAGTCGAGGCAGAATCAAGTGACCGTTGAAGCGGAGTTGGGCATCGGCGAAGAAGGCGCGATCCTGATCCTTCGCCGGGTCGCCCACTTCAACGAGAATGCCGCCCTGCCAATCGCTGTAGGACTTCTCTGAGGCGAGCGGGTTTGACGCATCCGAATAGTCACCGATCGTGATCTTGCCAGGTCGTTGGGAAGCAAGCGCGACTCGTATCGGGCCAGTCGTTTTGTACGGCTTGCCGTCAATCGAGATTTCGTTCTTGTCGAGAACTTGCGCGGGCATTAGATGAACGTGACCTGCACATCTACCTCTGCGCTGCCATTTATGGGCGCGAGGTAGAGGTTGGAAAACAGTTCGGTATGCGGTTCAAGGCGAATCGTCGTACTCACACCCTCAAGACAGGTCTTCCCGTAGAGGTTGGTGACAGCAATGGTGCCGAAGCGAACGTGTCGATCGCCGCCCGCTGTTTTGGTGGGAGTGATCTCGATAGACGTGATCTTCTGTTCCGCGAGCACAACCGCAGCCGACGACAGTTCAGACGTGATCTGCGTTCGCACGCCAGAGACGGATGCTGTGAGGCTGTCGTAGTGGGGCATTAGTCTTCCGGCTCCGTAGGATCAAGGGCTTTTTCTAGCGCCGCCATCTTCTCTTTATCGTGAACGCGGTAATAGATGTCACCGAAATAGACCAGCCACATTCCGTCTTCCCATGCGAGTTCGGTGAGATTGTCGAGGTTGATCTGGTTCGTTGCAGCATACCCGCTCTTTTTCTGCGCCTCACAGACACAGGGCTTTAGCTTGCCGTTTGGGGAGTGATTGATGGTGAAAAGATTCATAGCGTCTCGTCGTCGTAGGCGAATATCGTGGTGACAGCAGCGGTTGAAGTGCTGACTGATCCCGTGATCCACCAGAGAGTGCCAGCATTGAGGGGTGCAATCGCAGGAGACTCTGTTTGAAGAATCCCTGATCCAAGCGGGAAGTGCGCCCCGATACCTTTGTTAGACCCATCGTAAACGTTGAGGTGAATTTCAAGAGACTTGGATGTGTCAGCGATCATCAGTAGAATTTGGATAATCCAATGAATATGACCTGCGGGCACGAAGGCAATACCTGATCTTGCAAACCTATCCCCAGCTTCCGAGAACAGGTACTTCGTGGCAGGTACTCCGGCAGTAAATGTTCCGACACCTACCCATATGTCCCCAGCGTTCACGTTCCCAGTTCCTGACGTAAGAACGATGAAAAAGGTAACAGCCTTGTAGACGTTGACACTTTCAACTTCCGTCTGCCCATCGAGTGTGATCGTCTCAATTTGCAACCCGTTGGATGAGTCGTACCCAACCAACTGAACAGTCAACGCACCAGTACCACCAGAATCGTCGTCGGTCGAGGTCGAGGCCATCTTCACCTTCGCAGGCGTGTCATAAAGGGCTATTACGGCGGGGCCAATGTCGTCAGTGTGCCCCCACACCCCTTGCTCGGTAGTTCCCATAGCATCAGCATGACCTTGATGGTTAGCCGCGACGAAGCCGGGGATGTTTCCGCGTCGAAGCTCGAACTGAAAATCCACCGGTGCCGGGTCGGGCGGAAATGGCAGGCTGCCGATGTCAACCTTCCGCTCAAGCAGGGGAGCGGTCTGCTCTATCAGCTTTTCCGCATTAGCGCGCTGGACTACATCTTCACCACGCGCGGTTTTCAGCAGATCGCGAGCTTCCTCCGCAACGGTGTCATCTTGGATGTTTTGAGAGTGAATGTCAGGCATCAGCAAAACGCTCCGGTGCAGGGGCGGTTATTCAGTTCATACATCGCCTCGCTAAGAACGCGATCACGCTCTGCTTGGGCTATCGCCTCATATATAGCGTTCGAGTTCTGGGTTTGCTCCCAGAGGGGGGCGAAACCGCGCTGGATAGTGACAGCCGTTGGCTCTGACTCGGCAACAGGGGCTTCAATAGCGCGGCCGTGCCACGCGATCACGACGATCAGCACTATCAGCAATGCGATAACTGAGAATTTATACATCAGGTCAACTCCACATCTGATAGAATCCCTGTATGGAAACTTGGAAGCCAATACCGGGATATGAACGTTTTTATGAAGTCTCTGATCGGGGCCGCATCCGACGTTCTGCGGATCGTCGCTATTTCAAAAAGGGGACTCCCATTGCGACCACCCCCCATTACGGGTATATCGTTGCGGGCCTGAGTGCTGCCGACGGCACGCGCAGGCAGTGGATGGTTCACATACTGGTCTTGGCGGCGTTTGTCGGCCCCAAACCCGAAGGGCTGGACACTGACCACATCAACGGCGATAAAACGGACAACCGACTGGGAAATCTTGAATACGTGACGCGGTGTGAAAATATGCAGCGCGCGATAGCAATGGGCTTCCGTGATAACGTCCGTGGTTCTGGACATTGCAACGCGAAATTTACCGATGATGATGTGAGAGACATCCGCAAGGCGCTGGATGCGGGCGAAACCCAAACTTCTATTGCCCTTAGATACTCTGTTTGGCAAACTACGATTGGTCAAATCGCTCTTGGAAATACTTGGAAGCATATCGCGTAATCTCATGTAATTTCGAACCACCGTGTGTCGCCCGGACTGCTCGCCCCGGCCAGTGCATCACGAGCCAACGCTTCAAACATGCGCGCCTCTACATGAGCCGCCTCAACGCCTTGCGAGTGCCGATCTGCCGTCGCCCGGATGACAAGGGCGGTAGCCCGGTTGATGATGTACTCGGGCTCCACGTCGCAGTTCGTTGCGTCCGCGTTCAACTCGGTCGGCAGTTTGCGGCCAAGTAGCTTGAGCATGGAGTGCTGGACCGCGTGAACGCCCGCAGGAGTAAAGCTGAACGTTCGGGCGTCTTGGTTGAGATACCAGTGGTTCTGGTGCA
>JADFGE010000071.1 GCA_022567855.1 Planctomycetota bacterium
CTCTTTTTGATTCCCAAGATACACCTCCTCGCCTTGTATTTTGTTTTGAAAAAGCAAGACATAGGTTTAAATTCAACGAACACATCAGATGTAAACCGGTAAACTCGTCGTATTTTCGCCTAATCGCTCTTTCAGATTTCCATAGGGAAACTTCGCATGTTGCGGAAATTATGCAACGATTGATATGGCCGCCGATAACGCTCATTGAGGAATTGCTAAATGTACCATGAATATGGATAAATGGCAAGTCCTGAGTTTTGTCAAGGGATTCACCATCCTTTAAGGCTATATTCCCTACTGCCGTGACTATCTCCAGCCGCTCAGAAAATGTCTTCGTCTCGTACTCTTTCTTTTCCAGATTATAATACGCAAGTTCAAGTTCTTTGCAAGACCCAAGCGCATTGACCCAGGCGGCGTTAATCCCCTGCTCTTTACAAAATTTTTCTACTTCTTGCCGCAATTCCTCCCCCGGATCGAGGCGAAGGATGTAAAAATCCTTTGATGTGCTTACTAATTCCATAACCTCACTCTACCATAGATAAACCGTTTGACAAACCCAACAAACCTGATACTATAGCGGGTTGTACCTTGGCCAATTGGTATCACGTGTTAGAGGAGGTGTCAAAAGCAGCAGGCGTCATCCACAGCTTTGCCGAGCTCCCTGCAATACTCGAACGGCTCGAGAAAGAAAAACTGTAGACGAAAGGAGAGGACTGAATGACTAGCGAGAAGCAAGAATCCGTAGGGATAAATCCGGAACTCATACGACCCCTCACAGACGAGGAGATGGAAAAGCGCGGTTGGCAGGTATGACTCGACGGCGAGCTTGTTCCTGCACACCATATACGCTTAACCAATGAAAGGATGGGTATCGACGTGCAGTACGGCATGCGCGCCGAGGGATACGACGGCATACTCATCCACGAAGGAGGCGGCGGTGGAGCAGTGCCCATACCCTTTGTGATCTGGGAGAAGGAGTTGTGGATCGGGCTCCTCGAGGAAGAACGGAAAAATATGGGCGGCAGAGTCCTGGACGCGCCCGGTGGGTTCCTTGACCCGAAGCAGACGCATTTTGAAACCGCTGTTCGGGAATTCGAAGAAGAGGTGGGTGTTGCGCAGGTACGGATCTCGGATGTCCCGCTTGGCGAACCCGCCAATTCAAACCGTGCATGGTTTGATACGTCCGACGAGGAAGAAGGCGCACACTTCTACCCGGTAGAGTTCCTGCCAGATCCAACTGGGCCAACACGACCAACATCACGCGGTCGACTCCAGCGAGGGAAGATCGCTGCCCAGCTCGGCGGCGAGATCGCGGATCGTCTGTGACAACGGCGTGGTCGGCGTAAACCCGGTCACCCGGCGGAGGCGCGTCAGGTCCGGTTGGCGATGCCGCAGATCATCGAAGTTTGGACCGAACACCTCATCGTATGACAGGTGGTCGATCGTCGAGGTGCTGTCGAGCGTCGTGCGCACAAGCTCGGCCAGTTCGCCGATCTCGATTCGTTGATCACTGCCCACGTTGAATATCCGGCCGGTGCACCGGGGCTCAGCGAGCAGAACCGGCAACACGTTGACCACATCGCGGACGTCGCAGAAGCATCGCGTTTGCCGGCCATCGCCGTAGACCTGAATCGGCTTGTCGGCGAGGGCGGCGCTCACGAATCGAGGCAGCACCATTCCGTATCGGCCGACTTGGCGCGGACCGACAATGTTGAAGAAGCGCGCGATAACCACCGGCAATCCCTGCTGCCGATGATGCGCCAAGGCAAGATGCTCGTCGATCGCTTTGGAGCATGCGTACGCCCACCGGGCCTGGGTCGGCGGCCCGTACGTCACGTCGTCGTCTTCTGCGAAGGGAGTTCGCGTCGATTTGCCGTACACTTCCGACGTTGACGCGATCAACGTGGGCGTCATCCCGGCGGTGGCGAAGTCGAGGATCGCCGACGTCTCCAACACGTTCGTATCGATGGTGTGAATGGGGTCTTGGACCACCAATCGAACCCCGACCGCGGCGGCGAGGTGGTAAATTTCACTGATCTTGGTTGGGTCAAGATTGCGGACGGCCTCAGATACGCCCGCTTCGATGAAGGTCAGGTCTCGCTCCGGGACGCAGCCCAGATTGCGGCGCCGGCCGGTGGCGAGATTGTCGATCACGATCGCATGGTCGCCTCGGCGCACCAGGTATTCAACGAGATGCGACCCGATGAAGCCGGCCCCACCCGTGACCAATGAGACGCGGTTCGGGGATGTCGGGGTCATGGCGTGAAGTCTCCTGCCGCGTGGCGCGACCGTGGCTGGAGCCGGACATCCGGGACCAGGCGGCGTCTCTCTCTCGGCCAAGCCGATCCGCCGAGGCGAGGCGAGGCCACGATACGGCGGCCCGGGATCGACGGCGGCGGGGGCATGGTCGCTGCTCCCCCCAGTCCGCCGGCCGGGATGCACCTCACGCCGCTGACGATGCTGAACTGTACCCCGCCATAGCCGCGAAGTTCTTCTTGAAGTAGCCTCCAGCGGTTCCCCGCGGACGATTCAGGATGACTCCCAGTTGCTCGCAGTTTGCGTCCATCAGTTGATTGATCACTCGAGCCACGAGCCCGCGCTGCTCCTGGTTGGCGCGGACGATCAGGACGGCGGCGTCCAGCTTGTTGGCCAGCACCAGCGCGTCGCCGGCCACGACCGCGGGCGGTGCATCGACCAGTACGAGGTCGTACCGGCTGCGGAGTTCAGCCATGACACTATCAAACGCACCGTTGTTCAGTCGTTCAAATGCCCGGTTGGCGGGGCGCCCGGCCGTGACGACATCGATCCCATGCTCGGTCGTACGGATGGCCTCGTCCAGGGAAGCCTCGCCGGCGAGCAGATCGCCCAAGCCCGGATCGTCGCCGGACACGCCCATCACCTCGGCAAGTCGAGGTCTGCGGAAGTTCCCGTCCACGATCACCACCTTCCGGCCGGCGGCGGCCGCGGCGGCGGCAAGATTGGTGGCGGCGGTCGTCGTCCCGGCGTCGGGAAGGCCGCCGACCAGCAGCAACGTCCGGTGGCCCGATCGATCCATCGCCTTGGCAATGAGGGCTGACACCTGCCGATAGGACTCGGCCAGGACACTATTGGGGCACTCCCGAACGACGAGCTCCGCCGCGGCGGACTTGCACGGATCCTCCGCCAGCTCGGGAATCACACCCAGCACGCGGCCCGAGGGCAGCACCTCGATGTCGGCTGCGCTCTTGACACGCTGATCCGTTATCTCGCGAAGGAAGATCAAGCCGATCACCGACCCCACCACGAGAAGCGTCGTCAACGGAACCACCAGCCCGATCTTGGGGAATGACTTCTCGCGCGGCAACTCGGCGTTCTGGGCGATGCGAACACGGCGGGCGTCGTCCCTCATTTGAACCAACTTGACTTCGTTGATCGCCACCATGATGTCATCTCGCTGCCTTTGGAGCAGCTCCCGCTGGTACTCCATCTCACGATAGTGAGACATATCCGCAGACAGCGTGCGCAGCAGCGCATCGTTCTGTTCATATTTCTCTGCCAGATCATCCAGCATGTTCCGCAAGGACTCGATCTGGGCGCCGAACTGTTTAAGCTCGGCCTGGAGATTGTCCGTCATGATCTCTTGGATCTTGTTCTCGTACTCCGCCTCGGTGGCGCGAAGCCTCGCCTCTCCCCTCAGGATCATCGGATGGTCCGGATCAAGGTATTGCTCGCGAAGCCCGTAGAGGACGGTCTTGGTGTTCAACATGGCCATCTCGTGCGGTCGAACCATGGCGTCCATCTCGGCCGTGCGGCGGTCTTCCTCCGTCGGGGACACCGTACCCTCCAGCTTCGCTGCGATCTGCAGATACCGGTTCTCGGCGAAGCTCAACGAAGACTGCGTCCCGGCAATCTGTCCCGTCAACCCCTCTTGAGCAATCGCCAGCTGACTCGACCGGACTTGGTCGATCTCGGTGATGCCCTTCTCTCGGATGAATGCTTCGATTTCCTGGCCGAGGTCGTCGAGATTCCGGGTGATCGTGCTGAGCTGGGACTGGAAGACCTGTAGATTCACGTTGTACGCAACACGATCGTCGGCCTTGCGCCTAGCGATGTAAGCGTCGGCGACCGCGCCCAACACCTCGGGCACATCCTAAGCGGTGCCGTTCGACCACCCCAGGGTGAACAAGTTGCTGCCCGCGATCAGGCGCGCGCGTAGATCCTCCTCGAGCTCGTCCACGGCCTCATCGATTTCATCGAGTTCCCCGACGTCGAGGTCTCCGGCGAAGTTCTCGCGGTACCATTTGGTCTGGAGAACATCCGGCTGCTTGACCGCCGCCTCCAGCACAGGACGACTCACAAGCAGGAACATCTCCGTCGCCGCCAAACGGGTGACTACATCCTGCCGCTCGATATCGCCGACCGTCGGGTCGAACCCTTCGTCGAGTGAACCGCGGATCTCGAAGACGACTACTGCGCTATACCGTGGTAGCAGGAAGTAGAAGAGGACGAAGGCGACGAATCCGAGTACGACCCCAGTGAAGATCGAGCTAAGGATCAGCAACAGGTGACGTCGCAGGATGCGGAACGGATCCAGGGTGCGCGCAGTGCCGGGCACGGCCGAGGTTCTCGGTCGAGCGTCCGTCGGACGCGGAACGGGGGGACGAGGTGGTGTAGCAGTGGTCATGGCTCTTGCCTTGTGTGGGTGGTGAGACGACGGAGCTCAGCCCGCCGGCTTCGGTTCATTCTCGGTTCTGTGCTCTTCTGATATCGTCTTCCAGGCGTTCTATCTCAGCCCGAGTCTGCGGATCGGGCCTCAATTCGATCGCTCGGTTCACATAGGTCTGGGCGGCATCCAAGCGACCCTGCTTGAACAGGACCG
The DNA here is from genome assembly GCA_022567855.1 of Planctomycetota bacterium. Classification (GTDB taxonomy): domain Bacteria; phylum Planctomycetota; class Phycisphaerae; order Phycisphaerales; family SM1A02; genus JADFNO01. The sequence continues at coordinate 4,859 of JADFGE010000071.1, forward strand.
AGGCCAAGTGATACATGCTCACCGCCGAGTCCCGCAGGCTCAGGCTGCGTCGAAGCGCGTCCTCAGCCTCGTCGAACCGCTGCAGGTGGTACTGGGCCCACCCAAGTGTATCCAGAATAGATGGATCATCAGGCTTCAACTCGCTGGCGCGCTTCGCCAGGCCCAGGGCCTTGCTTGGATCACCCAGTCGTTCGGTATACAGGAATGCAGCGTTGTTCAGTGCAAGGGCGTTATTCGGATCCAGCTCGATCGCCTGGTCGAAGGCATCGACGGCCACCTGGTACTCGTTGCCGGCCAGGGCAAACATACCCAAGTTCGTCAGCAGAAGAACGCGAAACTGCAGATCGTCCTCCGAGGCTTGCTCAATGGCACGCCGCTGTAGCTCAATCGCGCGACTGCGACCATCGGGTCCGGAGTCGAACCAACTCTTGGCCAACCATTTCAAGTCACAGGCGGTGGGCTTGTCATCACTGACCTCGAGCACGAACTGTTCCAGCTCTTGCACCTGGACCAAACAGCTCCACCAGCGAACGGAACCAAGCCTCCAGAGACGCGATTGCGAGCTGCGGGTCGTCCTGGGCACGATGTTCCCGGTACGCGATGCGCATCTGGGCGAGCGCCGAGTCGCGTTGCCCGACGCCATTCAACGCACGCGCATAGAGGCTCCGCAGCTTGGAGTCCAATTCGACCCAGGATTCAGCCTCTCCGAACATCCCGACGAGGACGGCGAAGTTCGGTCTCTCCATCCCCAGCACGATTTCACTCACCGCGGTCAGTCGCGCCTTGGTCGGCCTGAGCCGATAGGCCTCGCCATAGGACTGCGCGGCGAGCTGCAACTCGCCCTGGCGCCAGAGCAGACTGCCTTTCGCCTGATGCCAGACCGATTCAAGCGGATCTCGCTCTATCGCCTCATCGATTGCGGCGACGGCCGCTGCAAGCTCGTTTCGGCTTTCATGCAACGTCACGAGCAGGACGCGGGCGCCGCGGTGGTCGGGCGATCGCTCCAGAATGCGATTCAATTCACCGATCGCCGATCGCTCGTCGCCCATGGATCGGTATATATCGACGCGAACGATGCTTGTAGTATCCATGGCCGCCTGCACCTCGTCCGCTACATCCAAGGCCAGAAGCGCTTCGTCCAGCAAGCTCCGCATCCCGGATCGCTGGAATTCGTGCAGAAAGCTCTGCGCGGTCTGGATGTGCGGTCTCGGGTCGCGGGGCTGGTCCGCCTCCGCCTGCGCCAGCACTTGGCGCTGCCTCGCGTAATTCTCCCCGGCCAACTCAGCTTCGCCGTTGTCGTACAGCTCGTCTGCCTCTCGGCCGAGAATCGAGGCCAACAGCATCGTGGAACTGAAGTCGGCGCCATCGGCATCCACCAGTTCCTGCAAGCGCCGGTGGGCTTGTTCAAGATGGCCCAAGTTGGCGTGGCCCTCGACGATGCGCAGGGACAACGAGCGATCAAAGCCAAGCTCCAGCAGCTCGTTGCACAGGTCAATGCCTTCCTCGAAGAAGCCGTTCGCGAAGAGAAGATCAATCAGGGCTCGATCCGCCTCTCGCCGCTCGGGATCTTGGTAGGCCCGCCCCCGCCGGAACGTTGCCCTGGCCTTCCGTGGCCGGTTCGTCGACACCTGGTAGCGCCCCAGCGACAAGAACATAGCCACGGTGCGTTCAGCTTCCTGCCATCGCTGCAGATAGTCCACTAATATCTGTTCACCGGCGGCAACCTCGCCCCGACTCCGGAGCAAGTTCGCGCGAACGGACGCGAGTTCAAGCGTGTCGCCGACCTGCGCTTCCACGGCGTCAAGGATGGCGTTGGACTCGTTGATCCACTCAGCCGCGATCTGCTCCAACAGCTCCGTTTTCGTCTTGGCCCCCACCTGCCGCCAGCGATCCACGTCGAACCTCGACTGACCCTCGTCGTCCAAAATGTGCTCGAAACTGGGCTTTCCCTCGCCCAACAGGTTGACCAGCCGCATCGCGTTGACGCGCTGATCCGGATACAGCTCGTAGAGCTCTCTCCGCTTCTGGATCGCCAAGACGGAGTCTCCGACATCCACTTCCAATCGAAGCCAGACGTCCTGAAGTTGCAGATCACTGGTTGTCAGCCGCTGACTGTCGCGCAAGACGGCGAGGGCCCTGGTTTTTTCGCCCGTTCTTTCCAGCAAGCGGATATACAGCGACACGACGACCCGATCATTCGGGGATCGCGCATAGGCCTCCTCGTAGGCGCGCCGGGCCTCGACATTGTTCCCGAGCATTTCGTAGGCGCCTCCGAGCATCCGCCAGGGCGCCGCCGAGTAGGGCTTGCGATCGGTGGCCGCGTTGAGCGTCTGGACGGCCTGCTCGGGTTGCGAGCGCGCCAGCTCGTAGCGACCCCTGAAGATCAGGCCCTGGGCCTGGTCCGCGCTCGTCTCACGGGCTCGCTGAAGGATCGCCTCGGCCGCCTCCCAATCCGCGGCGGCGATCGCCTCGCCGAGCAGGGAATCCAAGAGCAACGGATGATCCGGCGCGATTTCCTGCGCTCGGGCGAGCAGCAGATCGGCCTCCTCGTCGGTGCGAACGGCAAGCGCCTGAATCGATGCCGCAGAGTCGTCCTCGCCCGACGCGGTGGCTCGCTCCGCCAGCTGCCGCAGATCCCGGCCACGCCGACGTAACCCGGTCATTGTATTGATGGTCCGCTCCGGCTCGCTGGAATACCTCGCCAGCAGCGCCAATTTGAGCCGCTCGATCGGATCGTCAATGCCGATTGAAGCCTTCAACGAACGGAACGCCGCGGCATTCGGGCGCAGCTGAATCGCCCGGTCGATATATTCGCCCGCGGCGTCGAGCTGCTCTGCTTGGATCTCGAGAAGCGCGAGTGCGTAAAGCAGTCGGGGCTCATCCTGCCCATGGTCCTGGAGCGCGACCAAGAGACTCGATCTTGCTCCGTCCAGATCGTCGTCGTCCGCCACGGCTTGGGCGTTGGCGATCGCTCGGGTTACCGCATCAGCGGGGCCGATCGCGCCCCTGGTCTTCCCTTCTTCGATAAGCAGGGCGAGGCGTTGGGCCTCTTCATTCTCAGGCTCTCTTCGCAGCGCCTCGTTGATCGTTTTGGATGCGTCATCGAAGCGCGTCAACCCTGCCTGGAGACGCGATTTCAGCGTCAGCAGGTACACGCTGCCCGGCCGTTGCCCCAGAGCGCCATCGATCCTCATCAGGGCCGAGCCAAGCTCCCCGATCCGCTCCAGGACACGGGCGGAATACCAAAGGGTCTCAACGTCGGGATTGGCAAGGGCTCGTAGACAGCGCTCGAACTTGTCGGCGGCCAACAGGAGGTTGCCCTCGGCCAAAGCAATCTTCGCGTCAACCCGAAGCATCAGCGGCTCGGTTTCGACCTCGGTGACCAAGGTAGCCATGTGGTCACGGGCTGTTTTGACCCGCTGCAACTGAGCTGCCCGCTCATCCTCCGCTGCCTGCTCCCACTGGGCATATTCGACATTAACGATCAGGGCCGCCGACCGAACCCGCAGCGTAGGGTGATACACTGCGAGCAGGCTCACCACGACCGGTTCGGCATCGATGATCACCCGAGCTTGAACCCGAGCGGCCTCGAATGTACCGCCATAAAAATAGAGGTTCGCGAGCGAGAAGCGGTGAAGGTGATGCTCGGGATGTTCGGAAAGGTAGTCCGTGAGGATACCGATTGCCTCGGCGGCGCCCTCCGTGGGATCCGCCAAGCTCAGGACATCCGTGGCCCCGAGAAGGAGCAACGGATCTGGCGATTCCGTGATCAATTCGACCATTCGATCAAGGGCCTGCGTGATCTCCTGCGGCGGCTCCATCTCCGCCGGATCGCCGTCGTCGGGTCGGCGGACCCACCACAAGGCGCGGAGCTTGCCAAGCTCCGGCCCCAGACCGTCGGCGTCAGGCCCAAGGCGAGCCTTGCGAACCTTCAAAGCCTCCTGCAGCATCTCCTTTGCTTTTTGCTCTTTTTCCTCGCTGGACAACTTGTTGCCAGCCTCGCGATCCAACCGTGCGGTCGCCAGCAGTGCTTCAACTCGACCAGCCCAACCGGAATCACTATCAGGCACGGCCTCCACGAACTCAGACAGATTTCGCAAAGCGTCTTGTACTTGCGCGTCTGTCGGGACGGGATTGCGTCGCAGGATCGCCAGCCCCTTATACAGCTTCGCGTAGACGTACCGCGGATCGGATTGGGGAACCCCGGCTTCCATGTCCTCCGCGGCTTCGTAGACGGGGTCCCATGCAGGCGAACGATTCACGAGTCGTGCACGACTGTGCAGTTCTTCAAGTAACTCCAAATGCACGTCGGCGTCAAAGGGACGATATCGAATCTTATGCCGGAGCACGCCGATGAACAGACCGTAGTACCGCTCAGCTTGTTGCTGCGTTCGCGGCCGAATGTGCAGTAACGCCTGCTCGTACTTCCGTAAATGGGAGAGATCGGATTCTTCCTTGGCCACCGCTCGGCCGTAGTCCTTCAGCGCCGCCTCGTAGTCGCCTTTGGCCATGAGTTGATCACCGGCCTTGATATACCGCGTCGTGTTGGCTCGATAGGCGAGGAGGCCCAAGCCGCCCAGGACGGCCACGGCCGCCAGGCTAATCGCGGCCAACGTCAATGCGAATTTTTTGTTCAAACGCGATGCCATAGGTGACCTCGTATTCCCGGGTTACGCCGTAGAGTTCCGTTGTGTATCCTCGACCGATGATTCCACGTCGACCCAGTCCGGCAAACATCGCATCAGCTCCGGCAGAAGGTCAGCCAGAACCTCCGAGACGGCTTCAAGGAAGTCGTCCCGACCGAAATCCTCCGGGCCCGCCAACAGGAATTGGACCTTGGCGTAGTAGGCGTATTGTGTCGTCAAATCAAAGGCGAATTTGCGCACGCCCACGGGATTGGGCATGGTTTCTCCGTTGGCGATGAAGAAATACCCGGCATAAACGCGCATTCCCGGGTTCTCCTCGGAGCCGAACTCCGTTGTGCGCAGCTCAAATTCCCCAATGGGCATCCGCAGACGCACCGGCTTGCCCGTCACCCGATCGTAGTGGGTCAGCACCGGATACGGCCTGCCCTTATTCAGGTGCTCGGAACTCAACTCCCACTGCGTGTCGTCGATCTTCAGCGGAAGATTCTTCGGGCGCGTCTTCGGGATCAGGCCCCCGGCCACAAGGCACCGGTCGGGCACATGCGGCACCGCGTCGATCAGTCCGGTGTAATAGGTGATATGGAGCGCCATCCCAGGCGCGTCCGCACGAGCCTCGCCTT
>JADFGE010000350.1 GCA_022567855.1 Planctomycetota bacterium
ATCTTGCCGACGTCCGCAAGCAGCGCGCCCGCAAACAAATGGTCGCGATTGATCGGCACGCGATCGCCGTAGACGGAGTTCAAGACGTCCGCAATCGCGATACATTGCTTGACGCAGGAATTGAGGTGTTCGACGAATCGCATATCAATATCGCCGGCCAGGAGCGTGAACTTGATCGCGCGCAATTCGTCGAAGGTCCAACCCTTGCCGCCGCAGCCGGTGGTGATGGACTCGTCCCAGACCGCAGCGACGTTATCGCGAAGCGAGGCATCGGTAATGGCCATGATGTCGGGGAAGAGTTGAGCGATATGTTCGGTGGAGTGTGTCATGCGGTTGGTTTGTGTTGTTTATCGTACTGATTTCGTGTGATGCCGTAGAGGGCGAGGTCTTCGAACCCGTCACCTTTACGGATGTGTTGGGGGAGCGTGCCTTCGTAGGTCATGCCGATCTTCTGCATCACTCGGCCGGACTGCGGGTTCTTGGTCATGTGATGGGCGAAGATGCGGTTGAGCCCGAGCGTGTCGAAGGCGTATTGCAACAAGGCTCGTGTGGATTCCGACGCATACCCCTTGTTCCAATAGGGTTTGCCGATCCAATAGCCCATCTCCGCATGGGAATGTTCGCGTTTGATGGATAGGCCGATCGCGCCGATGAGTTCGCCGGACTCGCGCAGTGTGACGGCGAAGGTGGCAGCCTTACCTTCGGCAAATTTCGGCTGGTGCGTGCCGATCCATCGCTCGGCTTCACCGTCGGGATATGGATGAGGAATCGTCATCGTAGTGGCGGCGATTTCCTTTTCGCCGACTAAGGGACGCAACTGCGCGACATCGTCAAGTGTGAACGGCCGAAGCGTGAGTCGATCGGTGTGTACTGTCGGTTGGGTGGTCATCACCTAGGAGTTTGCTGGTAGTGATCGCGCAGCGGGTCCGTCATACGAGTGATTCACCGGATCGATTCGCCGCATGGGCTTTTGGCGCGTCTTTTCTTCATGAACGTGCGCGACGAGCCCGGGCAGGCGGGCGATCATGAACAGGCCGTTCATCATTGCCGGCTCGAATCCCAGATCGGCCAGGATCGCGCCCATCGCCCCATCGACATTGATGGGCAGGTTCTTGCCGCCCGCTGAGAAAACGTTCTCGACAGCCTTGGCCGCTTGGATGTGTGAGTTGTCAATCCCAGTCTGCTCGGCAAGCTCGAACAGCCGAGCGGTGCGAGGATCGTGGTCGTGAATACGATGACCGAAGCCGGCCATGCGCTGATCCGCACCTTTGAGATCATTGAGCACCGCTTCGGCCACGCGATCAAGTGATTCGCCGGTTTCTTTTTGTTGGTTGACGATATGTCCCAGTTGCCGAGCGCACTGCTCGATCGCTCCGCCATGGTGGTCGTTGATACTGGCGATGCCGGCGGCAACCGATGCGCTGAGTGTCGCGCCGGTGGAGGCGACGGTCCGCGCGGCCAAAGCGGACGGCGGCGTCGCCCCGTGATCGATGGTGGCGACCAACATTGCCTCCATCAGCCGCCCAACTTTCTCATCCGGCATCTCGCCCCGCAGGATCAGATACACCGCCTGGCCAAACGAGACGTTGCCCATCAGCTCAGCGATGTCATACCCACGCACGCGAACGTGGTTCGGCTGAACCTCGGTAATCGCGGTTTTCCAAGCAGGTTCTGTGGATGATTCAGTCATGGTTGGGTCGCACTAGAGGTTCAGGACGCGGCGACTTGGAGTTTCGTCAATACATCGAGCGTCGTCTGCGGCAGGTCGCTGAAGGATTCCACGACGGTTGCGCCGGCTTCACGCAGTGCGCTGACCTTGGCCGCGTGGGTGCCTCGGCCGTGCTCGATGATTGCGCCGGCGTGGCTGAAGCGTGTACCTTCCTTTGCGGCCGCCCCGCCAATATAGGCGATAACGGGCTTGGTGATCGTTCCGTCGATGATGGCTTGGGCCAGTCTCTCCTCCTGCGAGCCGCCAATCTCTCCGAAAAGCACGATGGCGTTGGTCTGGGGATCGTCCTGGAACATCGCCGCGACGTCGGGGATGGGAAGCCCGATGACGGAATCACCGCCGACGTGAACGAGCGTACTGATGCCGGCGCCGGCTCGGCTGAGGTAGTACCCGCAGGAACTGGTCATGCCCCCGCTGCGCGAAATGACGCCGACGGTTCGGCCGGGCTTGGGCTCGTTGAACCATTGTCGCGCGGCATCGGCCCGGCCGCCGATCATTCCGACCACGGCCTTGCCCGGACTCAGAACGCCCAGCGAGTTAGGGCCGACGAAGCAAGCTCCGTGGTCCTTCGCTACCGCTGCGATTTCCATCGTATCCCACAACGGCACCCGATCCGGCACGAGCACCAACAACCTGATGCCAGCTTCAATTGCTTCGATCGTTGCATCTTTGACAAGCCTGGCGGGCACAAAGATCACGGAGATATCGACGTCGCCGACCTCGGCGATCGCCTCGGCCACCGAATCGAATACCGGAGCCCCTTGGACATCCTGTCCGCCTTTGCCGGGGGTGCCGCCG
>JADFGE010000072.1 GCA_022567855.1 Planctomycetota bacterium
CGATCTTGCGGATCCGATGATTCATCGTGTCGCCGATAAACACATTTCCGGCCGAGTCGACGGCCACGTGCTCCGGTGTATCGATCTGGGCGGCGGTGGCGGGCCCGCCGTCGCCGCTGAATCCCGCCGTCCCCGTCCCGGCGATGGTGGCGATCGTGGAATATTCAGTGAACTTGCGGATGCGATTGTTTCCGGTATCGGCAATGTAGATATCGTTGGGATCGGTGTGGATCGTGGCATAGATTGAGATCCTGCGGGTATTGGTGGTCGTGGTGACACCCCAGGTCGCTGTGTAGCCATTGCTTATAGCATCGTGGTCGCTGTAGCGGGTTTGGCCTCCGGCGCCATCGTAGTAGTACTTCTCGGACGAAGCATTAAAGGCGAGTACCAGCCAGTACGTGCCTGAAGTGATCGACGTAACTGGCAGGTCGATAGTTAACCAGGCCGCAGGGCTCGAGCGCTGCGCCGTAACAGTCTCCGCAATGAGCGCGTCCGGCTCCCCTGCGGAATCCGTGTAGATCGCGTAGCGCACCTTCTTGTTGTTCCCGCCAGACTGATACGCGGTGATGCTGTCGATAATGCCATCCGACGCCACCGTAACTTGCGTAGCAATCTGTTTAAGGTGGACGCCACTTTGGTTCGAGCCGTAGATCGTGTTAAAACCAACTGAGCCGTCTGTTCCGCCATTGTCAACGACCCAGAGGCCCTTGGGCTTGTTGATCTTGGCTGCGGTGGCCGACCCACCGTCGCCGTCATAGCTGGCCTGGCCGTTGCCCGCGACAAGCGTAATCGTTCCTCCGTCCGTGAACTTGCGTATCCGGGAATTTCCGGTGTCAGCAATGTAGATATTGTCGGAGTCGTCGATGGCGAGCCCGTGCGGAGACTTGATCTTGGCCGCCGTGGCTGGTCCGTCGTCGCCGTTGAAGCCCTGCACCCCGGTACCGGCAACAGTGCTGATGGTGCCGCCGGGTGTGATCTTTCTGATGCGGTGATTGTCGGTGTCCGAGAAGATGACGTTTCCGCCAGAGTCAACGACGATTCCGCTTGGCGTGTCGAGCAAAGCGGCCGTGGCCGCGCCTCCATCACCGCCGTAACCCAGCACTCCTGTTCCGGCAATCGTGGAGATGAGTCCGGTGCCGATATCTACTTTGCGAATGCGATGATTGAACGTGTCGGCGATGTAGATGTTGCCGGCGGCATCAACCGCGACGTCGTAGGGCGTGTTGATCCACGCGGCCGTCGCCAGGTTACCATCTCCGGTTTGCAGGGACCCGCCCCCCGCCACGGTTGAGATGTCACCGGTGGCTGCATCTACCTTTCGGATAACCTCGTTAATTCGGTCGGCGAAGTAGATATCACCGTTGGCAGCGACGGCTAAGCCGGCTGGTTTGTTTAGCTTGGCGTCTGTGGCCGCCGCTCCATCGCCGGTGTAACCGGCAGATCCCAATCCAGCATAGGTGTCAATATTCTGGCCAACCACCGGCGAGACGATGCTAAGCAGCCCAATCACGAGCGCTAAACGAATCAATCGACAACGGTGAGGGTCAGTCATGGCTTGGGTCCTATTCGAGCACAGTTTCAACTTCTCTTCGTGCGTCGCCGGAGCGTCCTTTACTGCGCAGTGTTGTTGGAGGTCCAGCGACGGTGACGACAACGAGCACCTGTGCTTGGCCGAACGTCGGATCGTTGGCCGCGTTGCCGTCGTCGGAGATTGTTCCAACGGCGCCGTCTCCGTCCTCATCCACATTGTTCATCAACTCGCGAATGGCCATGTTCATTCCAGCTTCGGCGGCATAGAAGGCCTGAATGGTCTCGATACGCTTGATCGTCAGATCATGATCCCGCGCGCCGCCGATGACGATGCTGATGATGACGAGATTGACCACCACCAGGACGATGATCATCGAGATGGCGATCGTTGCGCGGCGATGTCGTGCTCTTCGCATGCGCATCATGTCCCGCCTCCACTCATCGTCGAGCGAACGAACAGTTTGGTGCGCAACGACGTGCTGACGTCGCCGCGCTGTAACGTGAGATCAAGCTCGATGCGTCGAATGGGATCACACGCGGCGCCGATAAGGGTTGCCCCCAGCGCTGCGTTATCCTCATCGTAGGTTTGTACAGAAAAGGCACTGACGTCGTCCAAGAGGTCTCCCAAAGGCGGCCCGCTCGTCGTAAGCTGTAGTTTGTTTCCGGTGAGCGACAGCTCACCGTTCGCCCCCCAGGTGATGGAAGTCGGTGTGACGTCATTGATGTCCGGCGCGACTCCGGCTGCTCCGCTGTCGAGCGGGACTTTGCGAAGCTCGCGCACGATGCGATCCATGGCCGTGGACGCTTCGATATGGAGCTGCGCCGTCGTCGCCGCATCGGTATAGCCGTCCACCGCGTTGAGGATGAGCAACGACGCGATCGAGCCGATAATCGCCAGAACGACGATGGTGGCGATCGCTTCGATGAGCGTGAAGCCGCGGCGCACGTTTCGTGCTGGGCAGCGACGGCGGATCACGGCGTGTACTCCGTGAGGACGGTCGATATGGACAGCGTCCGCGCCGTACCCTGGCCGTCCGCCCATCCGAGTTGGACGGTGACGTTCATGTAGCCGCTGCCAGCTGTGACCAAGTCAGCCAGCGTCTCGTTGAACGAGACCGAGCGTGTAAAGGCCGGGTAGCCGGCCACGGGGTTTTCCACCAGGTAGTTTCCCGCAACAAGGTAGGCGTAGCCGCGGGTCGTGCTATGTCGATCCGCGATAACGTCCTCGAGCTTCTCGACGGCCAGCCATCTCGCGGTCGAGAGGAGCATCGGATTCACACGCTGGACGTGTGCTTCGCGCACGGTCCACAGCATCCCGGGGAGGGCGACGGACAGGATGACGATCGCCACGATCGTCTCGATCAGCGAAAAGCCGCGCGGTTGTGTTCTCGATGACGCCATGGTGCGGACAATCCGTGCGATTAGGGCCGTACGTAGGTCACAAATCCGGTGTCTATCGCCACGTTGACGACGTGGGTGCCGGTCAACGTGACCGACCCCGTGGCCGCCAGCGGATTCTCGGTTGCGTTCAGCGGCTGGCCGAGCCAGTCAAACCCGATCTCGACGTCACCGTCAAAACCGACGGCCTGAAGCTGCACGCCGATAAACTGATTGACATCGAGCAACTGGATGAAGTCTTGGCCGGTAGCGGGATCGACGATCACGGCCGCGTTGAGGCGACCGGGAGTGGCGGGGTCCTCGGCCAGGACAGACCAGGTCTGAGCGACCGTATCAAAGACAACCCATGCGCGCGTGCCGGAAGCGACGGCTCGCTGGCGCGCGAAGCTGAGATCTCGCAACAATTGCTGGGCAGCCATCGATGCTCGATCGGAGCCGAGCGAGGCGATCGACGGAATCGCGACGATGGCGACCACGCCGAGCATGACCATGACCGCGAGGAGTTCGATAAGACTAAACCCACCGACCCTCCGCCGACAGCGAGTTTGGAGATCTGGTCGGTCGACCCTCACCCCGTCCGGCTTACCAATCGTTCTCGCCGGTCGCGTTCGTGTTGGCCCAGAATTTACCGGCCGTCTGGTCATACGCCCACCCGTTGGCCGCGACGGCAGGCTGAATCGGCGGAGGCCCAGGGAGCCAGGTGCCGGCTGCGTCGCGAACGGTGTTGTCCTTGTTGTAGGGGTTCTCGGGAAGCGCTTGCTGCATCACCATGCCCAACGTCGTCAGTTCGTCGAACGTCGGATACGTCGGGGGTGGCCCGCTGAGCGCCGTGTTGGCATAGAAACTCGCAACTCCCGCCCGCACGCCGCCGAGAGCGCCCTTGGTTGCCGACACTTTGGCCTGGGTCACATACTCGAGAAATTGCGACAGCGCGTTCCCGCGCACAAACACCAGAGTCAGGATCGCCAGAACGATGACAACCAGAATGAACTCGATCAGCGTGAAGCCTCGTCGTTTCATGGAAGCAGATCTCGGCATGTCTGAATTCGCCGGCAAGTGTCATCGGCCAGGACTCGTTTGGACCCATTGACGGGCGAAGGTCAGATCACACAACTCCTGCTTGGCCACCACGGCCGAGCGAGTATCAGCGGTGAAGGTGATCTCGGGCACCGTCACGGGCGCAAGTATCGCCGCGCACCAGCACGGCGATCAGCTCGGTCGGGGCGCGGGCCAAACCCGCCATCCATCCTTGGACGGCGGGCGATCCCGCGGCTCCGTGAGACGGCTCGTCATGCGCGTTCGCGATCAGAAATCGTTCTCGCCGGTGGTGTTCGTATTGGCGTAGAAGGTGTACGCCGGTGGGGTCGCAGCGTTGTCCACGTAGTACGCCCAGCCGCCAGTGCCCGAGAGGACGGGAACGGTGCGGGCCGTGGCCTCAGCCGCGAGCGCCAGGTTGACCACGTTGGGGTTGGCGCCGGTGTCGTAGGGATTGTCAGGAATTGCTTCCTGCATCACCGTGCCCAGCGTCTCGAGTTGAACGAGCGTTGGATAGAGGGCCGTGCCGTTCGTGATAACCTCGTTGGCCAAGAAGTTGGCGATGCCGGCGCGACATCCGCCCAGTGTGCCCTTGGTCGCCGCGCTCTTGGCCTGAGCGGCGTAGTCGAAGTACCTGGGCAGCGCGACCCCGGCCAGAATCGCCAGGATAACCACAACCGCAATCAATTCGATCAGCGTGAAGCCTCGTCGCATCATTGAAGTGCCTCTCATCGTCTGTGTCCTTCCAGCAAAAGCCATGAGTTCTTTGTTGCTTGGTCCAATTTGAGGCACACGTGTTCGTTGCCGGATCCCAACTCGTTACCTCTTCTTCGTTACTTGAGCAGTGTTCCCATATTCCACATCGGGAGGAAGATCGCCTAAGCCACGACCAAGACCACGCCTGCCAGACCAACAATGGCAATCGGTTCGATGATCGTGCCGAGGTTCTTGGTCAGGTGCATTACCTCCCGGTCGTAATGTCGAGCCACGAGCCGGCACATTTTCGGCAACTCAGCGGCCTCCTCGCCGGAGGCGATCATTCGCCGCGCAAAGCCTGGCAGGTACTTACACGTCAATAACACCTCGGACAGCCTTCCGCCGTTCTTTACCTGATCGCTCATTTTCCGGGCATCAGACTCCAGCAACGGCCGACCAGACGACCGTCCAGATAGTTCCAACGCCTCAATCAGTCCCAATCCGCTCTGCAGCGAGAGCCCCAACACATGGGCGAAGCGACTCACTGCCAGTCCGGTAAGGATTTCACGGAGTCCGGGAATCCAATGCAGCCAACCGTCGATGCGCTGTCGCGCGTTCGGGGTGTTCCATGCCTTGCACACGCCGAACACGACCCCGATTCCACCGGCCAGAAGTATGTACCAGTAGGTCCGCACGAAACCGGCGACCGCCATCAGCCCCTGTGTCAAGGCCGGGAGCTCCACGCCCTGGCTGGCGAACATCTCCGACAGCTTTGGGACCACGACGATCATCAGAAAGGTAACCGCCAGGCACAGGGCGGCGATAACGCAAGCCGGATACATCAGCGCGCTCTTAACGTTCTTGCTGGTTTCGTAGCGTTGATCCAGCATCTCCGCCAGACGAGCCAGCACTTGAATCATGTTGCCGCTCGTTTCCGCGGCGCGGATCGTTTCGATGTAAATGTCGCCGAAGAGTGCGCGGTGCGCCGATAACGCGTCCGTTACCGAGTTACCGGCTTCGATCTGTCCTGCCACCTCCTCGAGCACCTGGGCGAGGCGCCGGTTCGACTCCTGGTCAGCGATCGACCGAAGGCTGTCCGCGATAGGAATGCGGGCTTCCATGAGCACCGAGAACTGATAGGTAATACGGGCGAGGTCCTTGGCGCTGGCGGCTGAACCGCGCCAACGAACCGACGAGCCTCGGGCGGAGGCAAGATGCACCGGCTTGAGCCCTGACCCGACGATCTGGTGATAGGCCGCCGTCCGGTCCACCGCCCGCACCACGCCCTTGGTTACGGCGCCGCGTTCATCGATCGCCCTGTATTGGAACGTGAGCTCAGTCATGCACTCATTTTCATCGACGGGTTGTACGGATCGGCCGTGGCCGCGATCGCCGCGACCTTGAGGACTTCCTCGAGCGCGGTTTGCCCGAGCCGCGCCTTCTCAAGCCCATCCTGCCACAGCAGCCGAAAACCTTCGCTCACCGCGTGTTCGCAGATCTGCTTGGTCGAGCCGTCGGCTTCGATGACCGATTGCAGTCCCGGGCTGAGCTGCAGGAGCTCGAACAGACCGACGCGGCCGCGATACCCTGTGTTTCCACAGCGTTTGCAGCCCTTTCCACGGACGAATCCCTCGACCTTTTCGTCTAAATTGAAGCTTTGCCGAACTCGTTCTTCGACCGGATCGGGAATAACACAGCTCCTACACACCTTCCGAACAAGTCGCTGGGCCACCACACCTAGCAGCGCTGAGTTGATGACGAACGGCGGCAGACCGAAGTCGCGTAGCCGGGCGATCGCTCCGGAAGCGTCGTTCGTGTGCAACGTCGAGAGCACCATATGGCCAGTGAGTGCCGATTGCAGCGCGATCGTCGCCGTCTCGTTGTCGCGAATCTCGCCCACCAACACCACATCCGGGTCCTGGCGGAGAATCGAGCGCAGTGCCGTGGCGAACGTCAGTCCGATTTGAGTATGAACCTGGATTTGGCGGACATAGGGCAGACGGATCTCGACCGGATCCTCGATCGTCAAGATGTTGCGCGAGGGGTCGTTGAGTTTGCGCAGCACCGAATACAACGTCGTGGTCTTGCCCGCACCCGTCGGGCCGGTGACCAGCAGCATCCCGTAGGGTCGAACGATGAGCTCCTCGAGTTCGCCGATCATGCGCGGCGGGATACCTAACTGCTGGAAGTCATGGACCGTTTGCGAACTGGCCAGCAGCCGCAGCACCACGTTCTCGCCGCAGACGGTGGGAACCGTGGACATGCGCACTTCGATCATCGCGCCGTCGTGGGTGTAGCGGAACTTTCCATCCTGCGGCCGCCTCGTTTGCGTGAGATCGAGACTGGCCATGACCTTCAGTCGCTGCACGATGCCGGAGTGCATGGACAAAGGGGGGGCGTGCTGCTCTCGAAGGACGCCGTCTATTCGGTATCGCACATGGAGCTCGGACTCGTCGGGGCTGATGTGCACATCGCTAGCGTCGAGGCCAGCGGCATCGGCCAAGAGCTGATTGACGGCGGCGACGATCGGTTGTTTGCGATCGTCTCTGCTCGCGTTGATCTCGTGCCTTGATTCGTCGTCGTCTTGGGGCGCCTGATCATGCGCGAGTCGGTAGGCCCGGCTGATCAACTTCCGCAGACGAGTTCGATCGCACAGCACGGCATCCACTTCGCACCGAGTGACCTGGCGGATTTGGTCCAGCGCTTCGAGGTTCAGCGGATCGTCCGTAGCCAGCGTGAGTACGCCGTCAATGAGAAACAGCGGAAAGAGGCAGAATCGCTCAGCCAGGGATCGCGGGACGATCCGGGTGTTGGCGAAGCAGACTTCATACTCAGACAACTCTACATAGGGAACCTCACAGACGTCCGCCTTGACCATCGCCAGCTCAGTGCTGCCGACCACCGACATCGCCACGAGAGCGTCTTCGATATCGACGTCGTGCTCTCGAGCGTGGCGGCGCGCCGTCTCAAGTTGGGCCGTTGTGATTCGTTCTTCCTCCAACAGCGCCCGTTCGAGGAAGACGTCGTGGTTATTCATCTGCACGCCTCCGCGTCGCTTCACGCTCGGTCGTGCGGTGCGGCGTCAATGCCTGCAGCGCCGCGATCTTCTGCTCCATTTGCGGATCGAGATCGAGAAACGAGAGGCCGACCTTGTACAACGGCTCGTGAGAGATCATTCTGACGCGGCGCACCTTGGCCGGTTGCTCGAATATGAGCTGGAGAATCGGCGTACCGTCACCCCGGGTTCCGGCCGGCGTTCTATCAAACACTCGAACGACCCCCTCGCAGGACCGGGGCACGAACTGACGGCTCGCCAACGCCAGTCCGCCGGGGCTTATGTCTATCGAAGTCCCCCGCAGTGCACCGTCATCCACGGCGGACGAGACGGAGCTGAATCGCACTTGCAAGCGGTGCTCGTCGCAGACGACGAACTCCACGGGCACCTCGATCTCCCATCGCTCGTGTTGTCGAATTCGCAGTCCGCGTGCTTGGGCCATCGCTGAATCCCAGGTCTAGAAAGCAATGGAAGAATCCGGCTGCACCGTCGCCGCACGGACAGCTCGCCCCGGGAACGACATCGGTTGTTTCAAAGTCGCGGTGTAGCCGCCAGGCCAGTCCCCGATCCCGGGTTGGTCACGGGATCAGTCCGGCCGCGAGGCGTACGTCCGAGAACTCACGACGACCGCGCACAACCGCCGCCAACCCAGCCGGCCGCGCCGGCGTCCGAGCGTGCGCCGCCAGGGCGCTCAGAACTCTTTGTCGCGGTACTGCATCTGCGCCTGAAGCCGAGCGAGAATTGAACTGTGCATCTGGCTGACGCGAGACTCGGAAAGATCCAACGTGACCCCGATCTCCTTCATCGTCATCTCTTCGTAGTAGTAGAGAATGACAATGAGGCGCTCCGCCCTGGACAACCCCTTGGTGATGAGCAGCCTGAGGTCCCGCTTCTGAAGTTGAGACAGCGGATCCTCCTGCCGGTTATCTTGGATCACGTCGATCTCGCGGATGTCCTTGCTCGAGTCCGTCTCAAACCACTTCCGGTTCAGGGAAACGACGTTGACCGGCTTGGAATCCTTGCTGATCTTGCTGAACTCCGACCCGGAGACCTGAAGGCGTTGGCGCAGCTCCCGGTCCGTGGGTTTGCGCCCGGACTCCATCTCGAACCGCTTGCGGACCCGGTCCAGCTTGGCCGTCCGAGAGCGCACGAGCCGCGGCACCCAGTCCATCGCCCGCAGCTCGTCAAAGATGGCGCCTCGAATTCGCTGTGTGCAGTAGGTCTCGAACTTCACCTCGCGCCCTAGATCAAACGCGTCGATCGCATCCATCAGCCCGAACAAGCCCGCCGACATCAGATCTTCCACATCGACTTCGCCCGGCAGGCGCATGTGCATGCGCTCGGCCGTACTCTTGACCAGGTGAAGGTACTGCTCGATGAGAAAGTTGCGTATCTCTTGGGTGTCAGTGCGCTGGTAGGCCTTCCACACTTCCTCAGTGGTCATCTCACTGAGGCTGACGGCCTCCGGCGTCCGCCGGGCGGGCTTGCGCTTGGCGGCTGGCGTTCTTGTCTTGGTCTTGGTCTTGGTCTTCGTCTTCGTCTTCGGCATCGGTCGGCTCCTTGACCTTGGCTAGCTTTCTCAGCCGCCCTGCCATTCCCTGGCAAAAGACGCTCGTACTATATCGAACGATTCAATGATACGACAAGTCACGGTCCCTTGCGGTGATCGCATCATTCGGATTTCGCCTCCGTCGTCGCGCTCGCCTGTGATCCGGCGAGCGAATCGGTCGGCGATGATGGTGACGTCGTCGCCGCCTCGCGATGGACCTCGATGTGATCGGTCATCACCCGCTGACAGATCACGCCGATCATCAGCCCGATCGGGTAGCAGCCAATCATGGCGATGAGGGCCCGGGTCAGGATGGACACGGCCGAGTTGCCCGCGGCCAGACCGGCCAAGACGGCAACCGCAAACGCAGCCAATGCAAAACATCCGGCGATGACCTTACTAGGTGTCTTGCTCATGGCGAAGGCCCATCGCCGGTGGACGTGCTCGTCAACGCCGCAGCAAGGCTCAGGGCAAGCGACCGATATCGACCCATTTCAGATCCAACTCAAACGTTTGTACGGACGGTAGGAGAATCGTGGGTCCGGGCAAGCCAGGACGCCACACGAGCAAAGAACCCACCCCGAGGCAAGTCGAGAGGATTGGGCTCACCACTCCCGGCTACGCGGCGGGCCCACC
>JADFGE010000073.1 GCA_022567855.1 Planctomycetota bacterium
CGATATTCACGGCTCGTGTGGCGTCGGCGATGAGATGAACAGCGAAACCTTCTTGCAGCGCGTCCAGCACACTGGCGCGCACGCAATAGTCCAGGGCAAGTCCGCCTACGCGGAGCCGCTTCACATCCGCCTGTCCGAGGCGCTGGGTCAAGTCGGTGTTCGCAAAGACTGAGTAGGCCTCATCCGCCGGGTCACTACCCTTATCAATGATGATCGCGTCGTCGGGAAGTTGCAGATCCGATCGCAAGGCCGCACCTGGGGTGTCCTGGACGCAGTGAACCGGCCAGGGACCACCCTGCCGGGCGAAGCTCTTGTGGTCGGATGGATGCCAATCACGGGAGGCGTAGACCGGGACATTCGCCTGTAACGCCGCGGCGATCCACTTGTTGAGCACGGTCACGATCGTGTCGCCATCGGGTACGGGCAGCGCGCCGCCGGGGCAGAAATCGTTCTGCACGTCCACGATGAGCAGGGCGTCGCCGACTTGGAATTGTGGCATCTTCGAGCGAGCCTCCTCGGCCAGGGGATCGGCCTTACAGCGTAGACGCGATCGGCCTATCCATCATCCCCATCCGGTGAGCGGCTAACGGTAGCCGCGCGGCGGGAGCCCGCGGTTGGTCCGAGGGGAGAACCTCGCCCTTCCGGGCAAGGCTATCGCAGCTATTGCTGACCTCACTGACGATACACTCTCTGTGTGGTCAGTTTTCGCAGCGACAACAATGCCGGGCTGTGCCCCGAGGCGGTGGCGGCGATCATCGAGGCCAACCGAGGCCACTGCGCCGCCTATGGAGATGATGAGCATACCGCGGCGGCGGTGGCCGAGTTCCGCCGGCTCTTCGGCCCCGAGACGGGGGTGTGGTTCGTGGCGACGGGAACGGCCGCCAACACCTTGGCCATCGCGGCGCTGACCAAGCCCTGGCAGCAGGTGCTTTGCCACGTCCATAGTCATTACAACGTTGATGAATCGACCGCTCCGGAACGAATCACTCAATGCCGGACGGTGCAGATTCAGACTGATTCGAGCAAGATCACGCCGCAGGACATGGCCGAAGCCGGCGCTCGGGATCGTGGCGATGTTCACCAGCCGCAGCCGGGGGTGTTGACGGTCTCGAATCCGACGGAGTTCGGGACGCTGTACAGCCCCCCCGAAATGAAAGCGCTGTGTGAAGCAGCGCACGAAGCGGGTTATCGGGTTCACGTGGATGGAGCGCGGTTCGCCAATGCGGTGGCGGCGTTAGGCTGTGATCCGCGCGCGTTGAGCGTGGAGGCGGGGGTGGATGCGCTGAGTTTCGGGGGGACAAAAAACGGCTTGGCCTGCGGCGAGGCGGTGCTGCTGTTTGAGCAAGGCGATGGCGCGGCGTATCAGGCGGCGTCGGAGGCGTTGCCGTTTCTACGCAAGAGCACTGGCCATCTGCTCGCCAAGCACCGATTCCTCACGGCGCCGTTCGCGGCCACCCTAGGCGATGGAAGCTGGTTGCGGCACGCTGCGCACGCCAACGACATGGGCGCGACGCTGGCGGACGGCTTGCGTGATCTGGGCTGCACGCTGCGTTTTCCGCCCGAGACCAACGCGGTCTTCGTTGAGCTTTCACCCGAGGTCGATGGCGCATTGAGGCGATCAGGCCACGACTACTTCGCGTTCGGCGACCGGCAGTGGCGATTGTTCCGGTTCATGTGCAGCTTCGACACGACCGAATCGCAAGTGCAGACGCTGATCGGCGATTTGGAGGCTGCCCTCGGCCGATAAGCCGGCGCCGGCAGCGCGAACAGTCTCGTCGGCGGCGCGCGTCGTTATCAGTCGTATCGAGGGTGCGTAGAGCCTGCGGGATGCACCGGTCGGTGGGATTTCAAGCCCAACAGGTCAACTGGCCTCCTCATTGAACCGATCCAGAAACGGAGGTTGGCCGACCCTGCCGTCGTCGTCCGCTCACGCTTGTCCATTAGCGAGCCGTGGCTATGAATCCCTTCGAGAAAGATGTACTGACGACCGGGGAAGTTGCGAAGATTTGCAGCGTCGCCTCGCGCACCGTGAGTAAATGGTTCGACTCCGGGCAGCTCAAGGGCTATCGGATTCCCGGTTCCAAGGACCGGCGCATTCCCGTCAGCAGCTTGACCAAGTTCATGAAGAACCATGGGATCCCCATGGATGGGCTGATGAGCGGCGCCACACGCGTCCTGATTGTGGACGACGAGGAGGAGGTCGTCCAGACCCTTCAGTCGATCCTTGTCGAGCAGACCAACTACGAGATCCGCACGGCCCGATCCGCCTTTGCCGCCGGGATCGAGTGCGAGCGCTTCCGACCCCACGTGATGCTGCTGGACATTCATCTGGCGGGGTGCGATGGCCGGGGCATCTGCTTGACGATCAAGCATAACGACGACCTGCAAATCACCAGGGTTATCGCCACCAGCGGCAAGGTGACCGACGGCCAGGCGGCCCAGTTGCTGCACCAAGGTTTCGACAGCGCCCTGCGCAAGCCCTTCAGCGTGCGCCAAGTAATCGAGGCCATCGAAGGCGCCAGCGCGGTGGTGTACTAAAAAACCGCCTCACAGAGCCGACCTCCCGCCGGTGGCACGGGCATCCTGCCCGTGCAAACGTCTCGCGCGTGATAAACCGTACGGGCGGGACGCCCGAACCACCGCACCTGACAGATTGGACCTGCTGACGATTTCGCCGTGGTGGGGAGACGCTGACGGTTGGGCGTTCCCGGGGCAGGTGTTGCCGTACAATCCCGGCCCATGCGACTGGCCCTGGCCCAGCTGAATCCGACCGTGGGCGACATTGCCGGCAACACCGGTCTGGTGCTCGACGCCATCGATGTGGCCCGGCGTGACGGCGCGGATCTGCTCGTGGCCGGCGAGCTGGGGCTGATCGGCTATCCCCCGCGCGACCTGCTGTTTCGCCACGGCGTCGTCGAGGCGTGTGAGCAGGCCGTCCAGCAGATCGCTGAGCACGCCCGTGAGATCGTCGTGATCGTCGGTCATCCGCGGCACAGCCCGGACGGCGAGAAGCCGTTTCGCAACAGCGCCTCGGTCTGTTCCAACGGTCAAGTGCTGGCCGTCTACGACAAACGCCTGTTTCCCGGGTACGACGTCTTCGATGAAGATCGCTATTTCGAGCCCGGTCAGTCCACCTGTATCGTGGAGGTGGCCGGGCAACGAGTCGGCGTGTTGATCTGCGAGGACCTGTGGCGGGCCCAGGACGCGCTTGCCGAACGCTGTTATCCGCTTGAGCCGATTCGAGAGACGATTCAAGCCGGGTGCGACGTGCTGATCAGCCTCAACGCGACGCCGTTCGTGCTCGACAAGTGCCGAACCAGGCTCGGTCTGCTGCGCCGATGGGCGCGATCGCTTTCGGTGCCGATCGTCGCTGTGCATCAGGTCGGGGCCAATGACGATTTGATCTTCGACGGACATTCAGTGGCGGTGGCTAGCGATGGTTCGGTCATCGAGGTACTGCCCGGTTGGGAGCCGTGCGTGCGCACGATCGAGTTGGGGCCGGATACCCGCGGCTCGGAAGCGGCGAAGGTGAACGCCGATCAGATGCACGAGCTGTGGAGCGCCTTGGTTCTGGGCGTGAAGGATTATTGCCGCAAGACGGGCAACGAACAGGTGGTGCTCGGCCTTTCCGGCGGGCTCGACTCGTCGGTGACGGCCTGCATTGCGGCGGCTGCGCTTGAGGTGCGTAATGTGCAGGGTCTGCTGCTTCCCTCGCGTTATTCTTCGCCTGAGTCGGAGGAGGACGCGAAGCAGCTCGAGTCGAATCTCGGTCTACCTCGCTGCCCGACGATTGCGATTGAATCGGTTCACTTGGCCGTTCACAACGCTTTGGCGGCGTTCTTGGGACAACGAGCCGGAGGCGTGACGGACGAGAACATCCAAGCGCGGGTGCGCGGGGTGCTGCTCATGGCGTTCACGAACGCCAACGGCGCTCTGCTTCTGGCCACCGCCAACAAGTCCGAGCTGGCCACCGGCTACACCACGCTCTACGGCGACATGTGCGGCGCGCTGGCCGTGCTGGGCGACGTCGTCAAGACCCGCGTTTATGAACTGGCCAATTGGATCAACGCCAACCACGAAGCCTGTGGCTTTAGCACGCCTCCAATTCCGGATCGCAGTATCACCAAGGCGCCGTCGGCCGAGCTGCGCCCCAATCAAACCGATCAGGACACCTTGCCGCCCTATGAGCTGCTCGATCAGGTTGTGACGCGGTACATCGAATTGGAAGAATCCGCCGAGCAGATTAGCGCCGATCCGACGCTCGATGATGAGCTGGTCCGCGACACCGTTCGCATGATTGATCGGGCGCAGTACAAACGTGATCAATCGGCGATCGTCTTGAAGGTGACGCCGCGCGCGTTCGGCCGAGGCCGACCCATGCCGATCGCGATGAAATGGGATTCAGGATTTGGGAGTCAGGAGTCAGGGGCTAGGGAGGACGAGAGCGTCCCCGGGAGCATCGAATGTCGCCCGTAGTACGTGAAGAAAGAGCAAAGGCGAAAGCAGATTTCGCGTCGTTTAGAGACCTGGTTGCTTGGCAAAAGGGAATGGACGTCGTCCACCAGGTGTACGGATTCACCGCACAGCTTCCTGAGCAAGAACGATTCGTTTTAGCGGTGCAGATGAGGCGGGCTGCGATCAGCGTTCCATCCAACATCGCTGAAGGATGGGGCAGAGACACCACCCGCGATTACATTCGATTCCTTCATATGGCCCGTGGCTCAACATACGAACTCTCCACGCAGGCGGAGGTCTGTCACCAGCAGGGATATGCGGGTGGTTGGACCGAGGTCATCGCGGATTGTGAAGAACTTGGTCGCATCATCAACGGACTGATCAAGTCGCTCAGACGCCGTGTAGAATCCAAGCCGCTTCCCCCTAACCCCTAACTCCTAACTCCTCCCATCTCCCATGCCTATTCGTCGACTTGCACCGTTGGTCGTCAACCAGATCGCCGCTGGTGAAGTGGTGGCGCGGCCGGCCAGCGTGGTCAAGGAGCTCATCGAAAACGCAATCGACGCCGAGGCGATGCAAATCGCGGTCGAAATCGAGAACGGCGGACGTGACCTGATCCGAGTTGCCGACGACGGCGTAGGGATTCGCTTCGATGAGCTGTCGCTGGCGGTGGCCACACATTCGACGAGCAAGATCAGCGACGCGGAGGACTTGGCGGCGATTGCGAGCCTGGGGTTCCGCGGGGAGGCGCTGGCTTCGATCGCCGCCGTGAGCCGACTGTCCCTGGTGTCGCGCCCTCGTGTGGCCGAGGGAGCCGGACGCATCGACGTTGAAGGCGACCGGACGAGCGAGCCGCGCCCCGCCCCGGGGCCGCCGGGCACGACGGTCACGGTGCGGAACCTCTTTTTCAATACGCCGGCCCGGCGCAAGTTCCTCCGCTCCGATCAGACGGAAGCGACTCGGGTGTCTGAGACCGTCCAGCACCTCGCCTTGGGGCACCCTCAGACCGGCTTCACCTTGACCAGCGGCGCGCGTCGAACCATCGATCTACCCCCGAGGCAGGAACGCCGGCTGCGCGTCCTTGCGGTGCTCGGGGGTGAGCTTGACGACGAGTTGCTGGAGTTGGACGACACCCAGCGCGGGATCGGGATATGGGGGATGGTCGGCAAACCAGCCATCGCCCGTGGGACCGCCAAACATCAACGGGTTTTCCTGAATGGTCGTTTCATCTCCGATCGTTCGATCACGCACGCGATCAAGGAGGCGTATCGAGGGCTGATCGATCCGGGCCGGCACCCCACGATCGTGTTGTTTATTCAGATCGATCCCAGCCAGGTGGATGTGAACGTTCATCCGACGAAGGCAGAGGTGCGGTTCCGCCATCAGGCGGCGATGCACGGCGCGATCCTGTCGGCGGTGCGCGACTGTCTGCGCCGAGCCGACCTCACGCCGGCGCTGGACCTGACGAGCGTTGGATCGCGAAGCGAACCGCCGTTTGCCATCCCGGGTCCGCCCCGAGCGTTTGGCAGCGGCTTGGCCGGTGCGCCGCCCAGTGCATCGTACGACTCGGCTCGCCAGTTTGTGGAGTATTTCCGCCGTCTTGATCCCAAACAAAAAGGATTCGTGTACAGCGAAGTGAAGGAAGCGCTGGCCGAGCAGGCGCCGGAACTGTTGATCGACGACGACGCGAAGCTCCCGATTGAATCGGGACGGGACGCGCAAGCGGCGCAGGATGTCGAGGTTCTGCCTGTGATCCGTCCCGTCACGGAGGTACTACAGATTCATTCGAGTTTCATCGTCACCCAAGATGAAGAGGGGTTGCTCATCATCGATCAGCATGCGCTTCATGAGCGCGTGCTGTTCGAGCAACTGGCCGATGCGATCGGCAAAGGTAATCTCGAATCGCAGCGCCTGCTTATGCCCGAGACCGTTGACGTGGATGCGACGCAGATTGAATTGCTGGCTGACCTTGGGCCGCTGTTTGTGCGCATTGGAATTGAAGCTCAGCAGATCGGCCCGGCCTCGATCGGCATCAATGCGTTCTCCTCGTTTCTCTTTGAGCGCGGTGTCGAGCCGGGGCCGTTTATTCGCGATCTTTTGGACCGGGCGGCGCGTGAAGGGGTCAATGACGATCCTGAAGCGGCGCTGCACGAGGTTCTGGACATGATGGCGTGCAAGGCGGCGATCAAATCCGGCGATAAGCTTACCGCCGAAGAGATCGCCGAGCTGCTCCAACAACGCGAAAAAGTCGAGCGATCGAGCAACTGCCCGCACGGCCGACCAACAACACTGCACTTGAGTATCCAAGAGTTGGAAAAGCAGTTCGGGAGAAGATAAGGGGGAGGCTTGAGGATGTAAGTTTAGCCGCATGGGCTTGACCCTGCGGGGGGCATGAAGATGACATCGCCCGATGAGGAACTCATCCGCCACTGACGGGCGGGATCAGGGCGAGTGTGTCGCCATCGCACAAGGTTGTGTTGCGTGCGCAGTAGCGATCGGCAATGGCTGTCGCAAGTGAATCGCGCATTGCCGCAATGATCTCGTGTTGCGATGCGAGTTCGTTCAGCGCATGTTCGATCGTTGCCCCATCGGGCAGTTGAAGTGTCAATCGATCAGAACCGATCGATTCGGCGAGTTGGGCGAAAAGAAGAACGGTGCAGTGCATCAAAGGCTCAAGGATAAGGCAGGAAGCGTACGCGGGCGCCGGGTGGAACGGGTTCCGCCTGCACGGGCAGCTCGATCAATCCGTCCGTGTCGGCGGTATGCACGAGATCGCCGGACCCGGCCCACGGGGGCACTTTCGCACGACCGTTGTCAAGGAGCGCCGCCGGTCGGTAGGCTCGACGTTTCGGATTCGGCGTCACGACTTCGGCCAGTTCGAGTGTCCGCCACGGCAGCGACGCCTCGAGCCCAAGGAGCGTGCGCACGATCGGCCAGATGAACAGGCAGGTGCAGGCCAGCACCGACACCGGATTGCCGGGCAGGCCGATGATGATGGCGCCGTTCGGCGCTTTCCCCACGAAGATCGGCCGGCCGGGTTGAATGGCTGCGCCGTGAAGCGATGACTCGACACCGTGCGCCTCGAATGAGGTGGGGAAATAATCTCGATCGCCGGCGCTGATCCCGCCCACCGTGATCAACAACTCGCATCGTGCAAGTGCAGCGCCGACGGCCTCGATCGTCGCCTCGCGCTCATCGGCGACATGCGCGTGCTCGATCGGTTCAGCGCCGATACGGCTCAGAAGTTCGCGCACCATTGGGCCGTTGGAGTTGCGGATCTGATAGTTCCGAAGCGGTTGATCGATTGGCAGCACTTCATCGCCAGATGTCAAAACGATTGCCCGCGGTCGGCGGGCCACCGCAAGCTGCGATTTGCCGACGATGGCTGCGATGCCGATGTGTTGGGGGCCGAGGCGAGTGCCTGCCTTTATAAGTAGGTTGCCTTGCCTTGCGTCGGCGCCGCGGGGATGGACGGCGTGGCCCGGTTCGATCGAGTCGATCGTGAAGCGAACGGGATCGCCGCGATCACTGAGTTCATGTTGTATGACGGTGTCCACGTCCCCGGGCAGCGGCGCGCCGGTGGCGATGGCGACGCACGCGCCGGTGGGCACGTCAAGTTGGGCGGACATCCCTGCGTTGATGGTATGAACGACCGGCCACGCCTCGATACGCCCGACCTCCGACGCACGCAGCGCGTAGCCGTCCATCTGCGCTCGGTCGAACGGTGGAAGATCACGATCGGCGGCGATCGATTCGCGCAATACTCGACCGGCGGCGGCATTGAGCGCGACGCTTTGCACTTCGTGGAACGGCTCGATGCCCATCAGCGCGTGACGCAGCGCCTCGGGATAGTCCGGCAGATCGGTCATGATCGGTTCTTGCGGTCCGATCCGTCGTTCATTGCCCCGAAGAACGCGCTGACCTGCGCCACGCAGGCGGTCCGGCTCGGGTCAGCGGCGAAGAAATGATCCGCATGCGCCACCAACGTGTGCTGAACATCGCGGCCGGCGAGCTCGATCGCGCCGGCGTATGCAAACGACAATTCGGGGGGCGCAGCGCGATCGGCGGCGCCGTGAAGGATCAGCGTCGGGCGGTCATGCGCGGCGGCGCTTTGCGCCGAATCGAGCGTGTCGAGATCGGCGAGGAATCCTTCGACGGCATCGTCGGCCCCGAGCGACCTGATGTACTCATCCCTACCCGTACGATCCGCACCGCTGAGCACGCCCTCGGCCGTGACCGGCGCCAGCAGGCATAACCGCGCGATCTGGTCGGTGCGCTGCGCCAGGCCGGCGGCGACGATGGCTCCCAGCGAAAACCCCAGCACGCCGACCCGAGTCAGATCAAGCTCATCGCGCAAGACCAGCCAGCGGAACACGGCTGATGCGTCGTCGATCAACTCCACCGCCAAACGCTGGTGATTTGAGCCATCGGGAAGGTTGGCGCGGCGGGCAGAATATTCAGCCACGGCCAACCCGGCCTCGGTGAGCGATTCAGTTATCCGGGCGAATAGTTCGCCGGTTCGCTTACCTGCCCTCGGCAGGCCGTGGCACAAGAGCACGACAGCCGCCGGGTCATCCTGGCGATGCTCCGGCGGCCAGTGCAGCGCGCCGGACACCGCGCTGTTGGCAATCTCCACTGCGAATGGCTGACGTCGCTCCATGAGTCGTCATCATAAGTTCTACGGCGCAGTCCGCGAATCGCTCGGCTCGAAAGTGGTCTGACCGGTCCGGAGCATTCGCTCAAGATATGGCACACAGAGGCGACATTCACGACCACAGCCGAAGCGCTCCGACAGCCCCGCAAGACCGCAGCCGGTTCGCTCAGCAAATTCCTTTAGCTCGGCAAAGCTCACATCCAGACAGGCGCAGCGATCGACCGGCATGTCGCGCTCCATTCACCGCGGGTTGTAGGCGGAATCATCATCAGAGAGAAAACCGTTGTCCGGATAGCCCATGACCTGCTCCAACAAGTCGTCCGTTGCGTTGAGACCTTTCTTGGGCTGGACGACAGATCCGACGTGGCCGTCTACATAGGCGACGTTCGTGGATCGGCGGTGCCGAAACGCCTGTCCTCCGGCGTAGATCGTGTACATGCCGAGCCCTTCGTGGCCTAACGGCGCCCGCATGAATTTGTTAGCGCCGGAGGCGTACGCGCCGTCACCGAACATCGCCGCCTGGCTCGATCGGTCGGATGCGTGGGGCTTGACGCCCCAATGCACGGCGTCCCAGCTGGTATTGGGGAAGAACGCCTCGCCGCCGACGTAGCTCGTGTTGTAGTTGTAGCCGGTGAAGGGATCACCGGCGAAGTTGGCGGAGCCGTCGTACTCCGGACATTGCTGAACCTTGCCGGGATTGGCCGTGAAGGACCATAGCGGCCCCGTATCAATGAGCTGACCGTCCATGGTCGTGACCCAGTCCCAGGCGACCTGAACGAACTGTTCGT
>JADFGE010000074.1 GCA_022567855.1 Planctomycetota bacterium
CTTCATTCACTACACGGTGATCGCCAAACCGGACCTCGCCGCCGCTTGGGCGGAGGAGTTGCTGGCCTCAGGCTTGTCCGATGCGGAGCTGGCACAACTGCTGGATGACGACCGGGTCCTCGTCGAGCGGTTCAACAGAGCTATTCGGAAGGCGTGGGAAGTGCCTGTGCTGCAGGACCTCGCCAGCGAACTGGATCGCCGCGTCGAGCAAGGCCGGCTTGATCTGGCCCGAAACGCCGACCGTATCGCGGAGGCGATTCGGATGCTCAAGGGCAACATGCGGGGGAAGATGCTGGCCCAGCAGCGCCTCGTCGCCGCTGGCGAGTATGCCGTGCCCAAGCTGCTACAGGTAGTGACCGACGGCCAGGATGACCGGCTCAAGGTGGCGGTCGGCGACGTGCTCGTGAAGATTGGTCGGCAGGTCGTGACGCCGCTGTGCGAAGCGTTGCCCGAGATCGATCCGGTGAGTCAGCGCTACGTCTGCGATCGACTGGCGGATCTGGGATATCCCCATGCCGCGCCGTATCTCTTGGAGCTGGCCACGGACGAGGGTGCGGCCACCGCGACCCGTGACGCTGCGGCACGCGCGTTTCGCCGTGTTGGCGGAGGTGGCGGCGATCTATCGGTCCTCTATGCCGAACTCGGCCGCCAGTACTTCAACGAGTACGAATCGCTGATCGCGTTCCCGGGTGAGGCGACCAATAACATCTGGTCGTACGACGCGTTCACGGGGCTGGTGCCCACGGCTGTGCCGACCGAGATCATCAGCGAGGTCATGGCGATGCGGGTCGCCGGCAAATCGCTGCGCCTCGACCCGACCAATTCGACGGCCCTGAGCCTGTTCGTTGCCTCGAACCTTCGTCGGGAAAACCAGCTCCCCGCCGGGGCCGCCGATCCCGTCTATGGTGAGAATCGGTATAGCCCTGCGTTTTATGCAACGGTGTATGGCACGGCGATCTGTCTGGACGTGCTGGGCATGGCCATTGATTCACTGGACACGCCGTTGGTGCGCGACGCCATTGCCGCCCTGGCCCAGACCACGGGCGGCGCGAACCTGTTTGGTTTGGCCTCCGGGCGGCAGCCGCTTCTGGAGTCGCTGCGCTACCCCGATCGGCGCGTGCAGTATGAAGCGGCGCTGACGCTCGGGCGGGCCCTGCCTGACCAGCCGTTCCCCGGCGACACGAGCGTGGTGCCGGCCCTGGCCTCGGCGGTGCGCACGGGCGGCGCCAGTTATGCCGTGGTGATTGCCGGCGATGAAGAGGATCGCCGCGTCGCCGCCTCCCGGCTCGAGTCCATCGGCTTCACGATCGTCGGCACGGGACCGGCCCTGCGCGGGCTCGAGGTGGAGATCACGCAAGCCGTCGGCGTTGATCTGGTCGTGGTGGATGTGAGCAGTGCGCAAACCGCGATCCAGAGTGTGGCGGACGTGCGCATCTTGGCCCGAACCGCCGCTGCTCCTGTGCTGCTGGTGAGTTCAGCCGTCGACGCAACCAGGCTCAAACCCCAGTTCCGCGACGACATCCGCACCGCGGTCTTCATCGCCCGCGCCGCTGATGACGCCTTCGCGGCGGCCGTTGACCAACTCATGCGCCGCGCTACGGGGGGGCGTATGACCGACGCGGAAGCGGACGCCTACGCGATCGAAGCCTTGGCCGCCTTGCGCGACATCGCGATCGCCGCGAACTCGACCTACGACGTCGCTGATGCTGAGACTTCGTTGTTGGAGGCGATCGACGGTCGCAGCGGCGGGACTCGACTGCTCGTGGCCGAGATATTGGCGTTGATCGACAGCGACCGCGCGCAGCGAAAGCTGTTCGATGCCGCGCTCTCCTCCACGGGCGGCGAGCAGATCGAGTTGCTGATGCGCGTCGCCGAGTCCGTCAAGCGCTTCGGCGACCGGGCTGAGCAGCGACACGTCGATGCGCTGCTCCAAGTCGTGGCGAACTCGAGCGGCGCTACGGCTGAGGCTGCCGCCCAGGTCCATGGCGCATTGAACCTGCCTTCGGAAACTGCGATCCAGCTGATCCCCAACTAACAAGTGGGCGCGGATCAACCAAGTTCCGCCAATCGCTCGCGGTGCTTGCGTTGACCGCTTTCTTTGGGCGGGAGTCCGCTGCGCCCATCGTGATGACTCGACCGGATCTGTGGCGTCGTTGCCCTTGACCGGTGCGAGTGCTACCGTTGGCCTCCCACGCCACCCTAGCTCAGTCGGTAGAGCGGCGCTTTCGTAAAGCGCAGGTCGCGGGTTCGAGTCCCGCGGGTGGCTATAGCGTCTCGCACGCTACTGGAGCATAAGAGGATCGTCCTTAGACGTGTTCGTTTCTCTTAGACTCTTCACGTCCGACAAACTGAGTTCTTGCTCGTAAAAAGGTCGACGCGTTTTATAGCGATTACTCTCCTGGCAGGGCTATGCGCGTGGAGCCTCTTTCTCGAACTTTGCAATGCACCCTGGCAGAGGAGCCACCCTCAGATTGGTGTATCTTGGACGGTTCATTTCTGGGTGTGGGAACGGCCGAAGGACATCCCGGGAAACATGGTCCATACATTCGATTCGGTCGGAATGCGCGAGAAGGTAGGGAACGCGGCGATCATCGTTCTGATCGGTGGCGGTCTGATGTTGCTTCTGTTGCGATGGAAAGCCCCTACCAAAGGCAAATGTCCGAAGTGCGATTATGACCTGCGTGGCGACCTCTCGTCCGGATGCCCCGAATGCGGCTGGCGACGGGAAGTTGCGCAGTAGAATGTTGTGAAGGGCCCGCAGGAAGATAATCAGCCTGACATCTTCTCTCCACCCGCTGAGAGTAGCGTTCCGGCACTAAAATCATTTCAAGGGGTAGTAGATCTGGGATTGACGAACGTCGTGACAAACGCGGTGCGGAGGTCGTGAGTACAATGCACCGGCCGTACCCCTGTCGAAATCGGAGCCCAGCGTTTGTCCATTGCCCTGCCGATCTTCTCCGCTGATCTTGACGAGGACTCGCAAGCGCCGCCGGTCGCGCCTGAGAAGGCCAACCGGGCGGGGGAACTGTTCGATTCGCACGGGCGGGTGATTCACGATCTGCGGCTGAGCGTGACCGATCGGTGCAATTTCCGCTGTCGGTATTGCATGGACCCGGACTACAGCTACATGCCGAAGATGGAGCTTCTGAGCCTGGAGGAATACCTCAGGGTTGTCCGGGTGTGTGTGAATCTCGGGATCAGCAAGATTCGCGTGACCGGCGGTGAGCCGACGCTCTACCCCGAGTTGCTGGAGCTACTGGAAGCGCTGGGAAAGATGCCGATCAAAGACATTGCGATGACCACCAACGGGTCGTTGATGACCGAGCGGCAGGCCCGCGCTTGGCGAAATGCGGGACTTGACCGCATCACGCTGAGCCTGGACAGTCTCCGTGATGATCGGGTCGCACATATCACGCGCGCGAAGACCGGCTTGCAATCGACGATCAACGCGATCAGGATCGCCCAGGCCGTTGGGCTTACGCCGATCAAAGTCAACGCGGTCATCATGCGCGGGGTGAATGACGACGAACTCGCAGACTTTGCTGACTTTGCGCGTGAACACAAAATCGACATGCGGTTGATCGAGTTCATGCCCTTGGACTCAGGTCGAGCATGGGATCGGTCTGCGGTCGTCTCAGCTGACGAAATGCTCGACGCGATCAACGCCCGACACGAGCTTGTCCAGCTCGACAAGAATGATCCACATAGCCCGTCGCTGAACTTCGGATTCGCAGATGGCGCACCGGGGCGCATCGGCATCATTGCGTCCGTGACCCGCCCGTTCTGCGGCGCGTGCAGCCGATTGCGCGTCACCGCGGACGGCAAGATTCGGCCGTGCCTGTTTAGCCTCAAGGAATGGGATCTTCGACCGCTGCTACGATCCGGTGCAAGCGATGAAGACTTGGCGGCATTCGTTGTAGATGCCGTGTGGACCAAACAGAAGGGGCATTCCATCAACGCCGCAGATTTTGTGCAGCCGGATCGCGCGATGTCGGCGATCGGTGGGTAGGTCTAAGGTCGAGGCCGCCTACGCTTGGGCGACGATCGCCGACAGCTTGGCCTGGGGTTACTGAATCAACGTGCTCTTGCCGCGCTCGCCTCGGGCTTTGTAGTGGTTCAAAGCGCTCTCGCGGTCCGGGAACTCCGTGGTCGAGAACATCAGTTTGCTGTTGCCAAGCTCGATGATGTCGTTGTCCTGAAGCACGAGTTCGGTGGTGATCTGCCGGCCGTTGACGAACGTGCCGTTGGCGCTCTTCATGTCCAGAAGGACATAGCGGTCGGTTCCGTCGGCCTTTTCGTGGCGGATCTGGACGTGCTTGCGGGAGACGCGGTCGTCTTTGACCTGAATCGGCAGGGCCTCGTCGCGCCCAATGACCATGGTTCGTTTCGCGAGCGGGTAGTAATCGCCGGTGCTTTCACCGGACACAACAGTGATCGACGCCATGAGTGAGTCCTCCGAGGATTGGCGGTTATTGTGACGCCCCGGGTAGGCTTTGGCAAGCCGCTTCGGCAGCGCGACGGGCTCGGGGCGGTCGGTCCAGTGAGACCTACAATAGCCCCCGATCCGATGCGACGGATAGGACAGGGGGTCGGCTCAGGCTACTCGGCGTTTGTCTGGAGGTATGGATTGAAGATCGGTCCAAGGCGCTTCGATAACCCCAAAGCTCTGCGTCTGGGAGCCGGCGGGGGCGATGCAACGGCGACCCGGCCACGCCTAGTCGCCCGAGGGGAACTGATGAACGGAGTCCGAAGGCTGTGAGCCAAGGCATGCCCGAGAGCCAGACCCCACAGGTCGGTCCGTTGTTTATCTCCGGCCGCCAGCACAGCGGCAACACCGTCACGGCCTGCGTGTTCGAGAACGTGCCGGACTGCTTGGCGGTCAATGTTGAAGGACTGTTCTTCGAGCACCGCGGATTGGTGCGGCGCATCAAGGATCCCGCTGAACGCGCGGCCTACCTCGTGGATCTGCTTCGGTTTGAGGATGGCGCGCTGGCGGAGCAGACCCGCGCGTGGCTCGTGGACTGGCACCGCGAGCATGCAGACGCCTCGCCGGTGGATGTATACCGCGAGGCGATGCGGTTCGCCACCGCCGCCCGTGGGAAGCGCTTCTGGGTTCGACGGGCCACGAGCTACATTTTCTACGCCCAAGAGATCCTGACCCTGATGCCCGAGGCTCGAATGCTTTTCATGCTGCGGAATCCGTACGACATCTGCGCTTCGCTGAAGCGACGCAATCCCCAGTTGGACCGGCTCTGGTCGCCGGTATTGAGTTGGAACCGAGGACTAAGGACGGCGGCACGGCTGCAAGAGGCGTTCCCGGAGCGATTCCTGGTCGTTCGCTACGAGGACATGGTCACCGAGCCGACCGACGTCTTCCGCAGGATATTCGCGTTCGTCGGTGTTGGGTTTCGGGAGGCGTATCTCGACGTTCCACACGTGAACCGGTCCGAGGCACAAGAGACACGAGCGAGCGCGACACGGGGGCTGACCCCGTCTCGGATATATCACTATCAAGATTCGCTGAGTTCCCCGGAGGTCGCGGCAATCGACCTGTTGGTCTGGAAGCAAGGGCTCCTGGATCACTATCCCGAACTTCCCCATCGCAAGACGACGCGCCGCGGTTCAACTTGGGTCAAGGCGCTTGCACTCTTGGCGGGTAGTCCGATCAAACTCATACGTCACGAGGCGAGGAGGGTTGCTCGGCACGATACCCGGTGGCAGATCCGCAGGCTGTTGCGACGCGCCGTCCTATTGGTCCCACGCTTCGGCAATAGAGGATAGGTTCGATCTGAAGTTTGCATCCCCTCGAGACAGCGATGATCAAGCAACTGTCGATACACACCCCCGGACAAGGGCTGCATCTGATCACCGATCTGATCGAGGCCGTCGTAGGCAAGTCCGGCGTTGCGGACGGCCTGTGCACGGTGCTGGTTCAGCACACCTCGGCCAGCCTCACGATCCAGGAGAACGCCGACCCGTCCGCGCGGCGCGACCTGGAGCACTGGCTGAATCGCCTGGTGGAAGAGGACGATCCGTTGTACACGCACACCGCCGAGGGACCGGATGACATGCCATCTCATATCAAGGCGGCGCTCACCGCCACCTCGCTGAGCATCCCGGTGGTTGACGGTCGGCTGGCGCTGGGGACGTG
This sequence comes from Planctomycetota bacterium, assembly GCA_022567855.1. Classification (GTDB taxonomy): domain Bacteria; phylum Planctomycetota; class Phycisphaerae; order Phycisphaerales; family SM1A02; genus JADFNO01. The sequence goes on from JADFGE010000074.1 coordinate 6,152, forward strand.
GCAGGGGATTTATCTCTGGGAACATCGCCGTCGAGGACGACCAAGGAATCTCATTGTTCACATCGCATAGACCATGCGTCGGCGTTAATCCGCCGGCATGCAACGGCCCTTCGCCCAACTCCGCAACCGTTGGATACGTTCTGCTGCGGTGACCGACAAGGGCGGCGATTCGTTGACGGCTGCCAGAATGCGATCGGTGTCAAGCAGTTTGGAATCCGCAAAGGCAGCGTGCAGGGCAGCGATGATCGCCTGTTCTATCTCCGCGCCGCTAAAGCCTTGGGCTGCCTTGGCCAGCTTCTGAATGTCGAAGACTTCCGGGTCACGATTGCGCTTTGCCAAGTGAATCTCGAAGATTTGTCTGCGTACGGTGGTGTCCGGCAAATCGACGAAGAAAATCTCGTCGAATCGACCCTTTCGCAACAACTCCGGCGGGAGGGCGTCAATGTTGTTCGCGGTGGCCACAAGGAAGACCGGCTCTTCGTGCTCCTGCATCCAGGTGAGAAACGTTGCGAACATTCGCTGCGAAAGCCCGCCGTCGGTTGACTGACTTGCCGCCGAGGCAAAGCCTTTTTCGATCTCGTCGATCCAGAGGATAACCGGCGCCATCGTCTCGGCCTGCCGCAGCGCTTCGCGGAGTCGTCGCTCCGATTCACCGATGTAACGATCGTAAAGTACGCCCGGATCTAACCGCAGTAGGGGTCGTTGCCACGCAGCCGCGATCGCTTTGGCCGAGAGACTCTTGCCCGCGCCCTGCACCCCAAGCAGCAGCACGCCGCGTGGAGGTGGAACGCCGAAATCGCGCGCCTCTTCAGAAAGAGCATTGCGGCGTTGCTTGAGCCAGCGTTTGAGGCAGCGCAACCCACCGATACTGCTCAGGTCCACCGGAGCTTCGACGTACTCCAAAATCGCGCTACGGTGAAGTCGCTGACGCTTGTGAGCGAAGATCGTATTGATGTCCCCGGCATCGAACGTTCTGTCGTCGGTTACGCAATCGACGATTGTTTGCTCCGCCTCACGCCTGGTGAGGCCCCGAAGGTTGCGGATCATGGTCCGCAGATCACGCGGCCGGACTTTGGCGTGAACCGGGCGCCTCTTGCCCTCGCGCTTCAAGGTCCTGCGGATAATCTGTTCGAGCTCTTTTTCGGTGGGAAGGGACAATTCCAGCGGCGTGGCCTCTGATTCAATGATCTGCGGAAGCGTGTCGCGGTAGTCCAACAGGATGAGGCAGCTCTCGGTTCCTCGGAAGCTTTGGATCACCTCGCGCAGCGCGCGCAACGTGCGTCCGTCCTCCAAGTGATCAGCCGAATCGATGACCACGCACAGAGCCGGCTCGACAATGAGGCTACTGAAATGATAAAGCGCGGCTGCGAGATGCTCGGTATTCTCCAGCGGCTGCGCTCCTTCGAATAACCCTTCGTAGACACCGCGCACGGCCGTCCAAATCCACAGTTGCTGACCAGTGTGCATCGCCGTCGCCTTGATGAGGTTCAGCGCGTACTCTTCCTCCCGTGTGGTGATCGCGATGCATGGATGGCGGTTGTCAATCAGACTTTCAAGACGATGTTGGTCGTGCATGGGACAACCCTCATCCGAATCCACGCTACATGACTATCCACCAAAGTACTCCGGCTCGTTGCCGGGCTTCCATTTGATGTTGCAGCCGACGCTCGGCTTCTGCTCAGCCGTGACGGAACGACCATCGAGCACCGCGTCCAATGCTGCGCGAAGATCGGCGCCGGTCACCGGGAGGTCGAGGCTGGGGCGGCTGTCGTCCATCTGTCCCCGATAGACCAACTGACGATCGCCGTCAAAGACGAAGAAGTCCGGGGTGCAGGCGGCTCGGTACGCCTTGGCGACCGTCTGTGATTCGTCGAGCAGATACGGGAAGGTGTACCCGTATTCTTTGCTCGCCTCAGCCATCTTCTGGGGGCTGTCGTCCGGGTAATTCGCGATGTCGTTGGGATTGACGCCCACGACGGCGACGCCCTTGTCCTGGTACTCCCGCGCCAGGTTGGCAAGTCCGGGGGCGACGTGTTTGACAAACGGGCAGTGGTTACACATGAAGATCACCACCAAGGCTGGCGCGCCGTCGAAATCGGACAGTGAGACGATCTTCCCGTCGGGGTCCGGGAGGCTGAACTGCGGAGCGCTCGTGCCAAGCAGGAGCATCGTGGATAACGTCTGAACCATTGTGAACTCTCCAATCCGGTAAGAAGGTCGGCGGCCTCAGCATACCGCGCCGACGCTACTCGTTGGTGCGTTTGCGTCATTCCGGGGGCGGTTGGTGGTGCGTGCGGGTCGGGCCGCCGGCGGCGGAGGCCTACAGCACCGCGTCATGGTCGGGCAGGGGCTCCACGAATCGAAGCCCCAAGGCGCGGGCCCCGACTACGAACGCTTGAAAGGCGACCCAACATTCTAATGCAAACGGTAGGAAGCCTAGGAAGCCGGGCCACGGCATCTCAAAGGCGCGATACGACTCGAGCGGCCCGAGGAACGGCAGGTCATAGGTCCATTTTGCCGCGGCCCAATAGTTCCAGAACTCCCAGAGGATTCCGCAGGTCGCGCCGCCGGCCATGAGCGCCACGGTGCGGCCCCACCGACCCGCCTGCCAGTCTCTCAGCAGGCTGGGAGCGCCCGCCCACGCATTCACGGGATCCAGCACGAAGATCAAGCTGACCCACAGCGTCAGGCAGCCAATGGGTTGCTGTACGACGAAGGGAAACGCCAGCAGTCCCAAGCCGGCCACGAAGGCGCCGACCCGCCACGCTTGACCGATGCGCAGCGCAGGCAAGCGCACGCGCCGCAGACCGAGCCGCTGATACAGTTCGGCGGTCAGGAATATCGCCGGGCTTATCGCGCCGAAGGCGATGAACTTCGCGACATACTCATGCGTGCGATTGGTCGGCAGTCCGTGGTACGTCCAGGCATGAATGAACGAGAAGTTGACCCAATCAAAGAAGAGCCAGACGCCCACACTGGTCACGAATGCGAAGGCGAAGCGCCTCGGGCGCGTGCGCAAGGGCGACCCGGGCCGGCCGGACCACTCGTGAGTTGGGCGCCAGTCCTACGGTTACGACTGATCCGTCGAGAAACGGGACGGTCAGTACGTAGTGCGTGCCCGGAGCGCGGACGACCGCTCCGACGGCCGGCACGTGCCGGTCGACCGCCTCGAGCGCGAACTCCTGTAGGACCCTGATGGGCAGTTGCTCATCGTCCAGTTGGCCGATGGGAAGGTGTCGCAGGTCAAGTTGGTAGGGTTGGACATGCGGGCTGGGTGGTTCTTTCTCTGCGGCGATAGTTACTTCTTCTATACAGTCGTTGCCTAGTACCCGTTGGGCGATGGTTCGCTGTTGCTTTTCGTTGAGGGTTCCGAGTACCACATACTTTCTCGCCGTGCGTACCGAGGCGGGGTGGATGTTCATGTCATTGATCGCCATCATGGTTGAGGTGGCCACCGGATCGGTTACGCCGGGTTTGAGATGGACTTCAAAAAGGCTCGCCTGGGCCAAACCCGGCGGTGGATCGGCATGGCCGATGATAAAGTCCTCACTGATCGGGTCGGCTCTCGGAGAAATCCTCCAGGACGCGGGAGTCGGCACAGGGGTTGCCCACGGGCTGCAGGGGCTCTTCTGGTGGATGCACCTTGGGGTGATCCTGGGCTTCTCGCTCTTCATCCCAATCTCCAAGCACATGCACATTGTGGCTGCGCCGCTCAATTTTCTGAC
>JADFGE010000075.1 GCA_022567855.1 Planctomycetota bacterium
GCGAGATAACGCGGTTCGACCACGACCACGTCACGCAGCGGGTCGTCGTCTTTGTGATCGACCGACTTCACGTAACCGATGATCATTCCCTGAGCACTGTCCGGCCAGGAGGGATCGGCGAGCCGCACCAGATCGCCGGGTCTCACGTCACGGGCCCGTTCGATCTCTCCGCTGAGCGTTCCGTTGCCCAGCGGCTTCAGGTCGACCCGCGGAGCATCGGAGATCGGAGCTGTCGGATCGTCGGGCGAAAGGATGATCCCGATGACCCACTGGGCGGCGCGATCGGTGATCGGCAGCAGCCGGCTGCTGAGGAGTCGGACGTCGTTGGTGACGCGCCCGATCAGATGCACGCCGCGATAGACCGCGATCGTGTCAGGGGTAACACCCTGGCGCGTGCCGGCTCTGAGTCTGACCGGCCCGCCGCCGCGTCCGGGACTTCGGCCGGTGATGTGGGCGAAAACGGGCGTGATCGTGCCGCCGCGATGGAAGCGTTGGGCATCCTGGAGCTCGCTGATCTCCTGTTCCAGGGCCTCGACTCTGAGTTGGGCTGCGCGGTACAGCGCATGCACCTCGTCGCGGTCCTCGCTGATCCGCTGCACTTTTTCGGACTCGCCGCTGAGCGGGTCACGGGCGGGTCGAAACCAGGTGCGAATCTTCGTGCCGGCATACTCGAACGGCTCCAGCGGCACGTTGACAACGGCGGCGAGATCGGAAGTCCACGGCCGCAGCCATCGGTTCGGCACGATGGTCAGGACGCCGATGAAGGCAATCGCGACGAGGAACGCTCGCTTTGACGGGGCAATCTTCCTGGCCATTTCCGGGACCGGTACTGGTGCTCACCACGGGCGTAGAAGACGCGGGCCACGGCGGCTTGGGAACGATCGAGAAAGCCTCCAACCACCTACAGCTAGTCGAGGTCCGACTCCATCGTCGATTTCCATTCCTCGAGATTCTCCAGGTAGATGCTGGTGCCTCGGGCCACCGCTGTCAGCGGATCATCGGCAACCACCGCATCAATCCCGGTCGCATTGGACAGAATCACGTCCATGCCGCGTAGCAACGCCCCCCCTCCAACCAGCGTGATGCCGTTGTCAACAAGATCGGCGGCGAGCTCCGGCTCGGCTCGCTCCAGCGTGCGCATCACCGTCTCGATGATCGCCGCCACCGGCTCTTGAAGCGCCTCGCGAACTTCCTCGCTCGTCACCGTCGTCTTGCGCGGCAGACCCGAGACGTTGTCCCGGCCTCTCACGTCCATCGACTGCGGTTCGCCCACCGGCGCCGCCGAGCCGATCTCAATCTTGATGCGCTCCGCCGTCTGCTCACCGATCGTGAGGTTGTACGTCTTTTTCATGTGGCTGATGATCGCTTCGTCCATGTCGTCGCCGGCAACCCGAACCGATTCGCACGATGCGATGTCCGCGAGCGACATGATGGCGACCTCGGTCGTTCCGCCTCCGATATCAACGATCATCGACGCGGTCGGCTCGACGATGGGAAGCCCAGCGCCGATTCCGGCGGCCATCGGCTCCTCAACCAGGTAGACCCGGCGAGCCCCTGCACGTTCGGCTGAGTCGAGCACGGCCCGCTTCTCCACCGCAGTAATGCCCGACGGCACCGCAATGACAACCCTGGGCCCGAAGATGCGGCTTCGACCGTTCACCTTGCGGATGAAGTAGCTCAGCATCGCCTCGGTGATCTCGAAGTCGCTGATCACGCCGTCCTTGAGCGGGCGGATCGCGCTGATCGAGCCCGGGGTCTTGCCAAGCATCTCCTTGGCCGACCAGCCGACCGCGTTGCCGTTGTTGAGCACCCGGCTCGTGCCGCGCTTGACCGCGACCACCGACGGTTCGTTCAGGACGATCCCTTCGCCACGAACACAGACCAGGGTGTTACAGGTTCCCAGGTCGATGCCCATGTCCACGCTGAACCACCCGAGGAGGTTCTCAAACACTGACGGCAACTCCATTTGCCTGATACGTCGGCGGCGAATAACCGCCGATCACATGCTCCGCACGGCTTGCTCATCGACCAACGGCCGAATCTTGCGCCAATGATACGAAAACGCCGCCCGTTGTGGGCGGTCGGCGTCAATTCGTCTGATGTTGTGGAGAATCTGACGTGGTGACGGCGTCGGGCCGCTATCGACTGTCGATTAGCTTGAACATACCGCCGGGGGAATTGGCGCCGCTGGAGTGCTCGGCGTTTCGCGAGGCCAACAGGATCACGCCGGCCACAAGGACGATCACGGCGACGGACAGCAGTCCGGTATAGACATTCAGATCCCCACCCTTTCGCCGAACTGAAGCATCAAACTGACTCATGAATCGACTCCGTGAAAGCCTCGTGCCTCAACCGGCCCCGGACCGGGCCAACACGCGGTCGCCCGGCTGAACCTCGCCGCGGTTGTCCGTGTCCTCCAGCTCGATCACGCCGGTCGAGCGGTTGATGTCCACGGCGATGATCCTCAGGTTGGCCAGGAAATTGCCGCCCCGGGCCACCATCATGATCCAGCCTTCCTCCACCCCGTCGCGGGACCCGGCGTTGATCTCGGCCAGGGTCTGATCGGCGCCGCGGCGCACGTTGACGACGGTGGCGTCGAGATTACGGACCGGCGGCGGGAGCGGCCCGCCCTCCAGTCGGCCGTATTTTTCTTCGAAGATCCTTGCGGTATTGACAGCTTGGGCGAGCTCTTGTCGCAGTTGTTGAAGCTCTTCCTGCACTGCCCGACGGGCGGCGACGGCAACCTGGAGTTGCGCGCTCACATCCCGTAGGGCCTCGTCCAGCTGAACCACGCGCTTGGCGTCCTGCATGGCGTCCTGGCGAAGCGTCCGCAGTTCGTTGACGAGGCTCTCGGTGAGCTCTTGTCCAGCTTTGGAGCTGGAGGCCAGGACGGCCAGCTTCGCGTCAATGTTCGCTTGCAGCTTCTCGCTGCTGGCCAAGGCCGCCTCCAACTGCCGCAGATTTGCACTGGCGTCGTGCAAATCCCGCGTGAGCTGGGACTTGCCCAGGCTCAGCTCCTGGAGTTCGAGCTCGTTGCGGACCAGGGCCGAGCTGGACGCGGTCCGCTCCTGTTGGAGCAGCATGTTGGCGGTCGCGGCCGAGGCTCGCTCTTGCTCATAACGCGACCGGTAGGAATTCTCGTTGTGGGCATAGACCACGACCAGCGGCACGAGCAGCACCGCCAGCATCGACACGAGTACGATGAAGATCTTCGTCAGGACATGCACGATCGGTATCCTCGCTTTTCGGGCCCTGGTTGTCGGCGTCCATGTTCCAGGAAGGAGCGCCCCCCTGCTGGCGACCGGTTCTTCCCCGTGGAGGGGCACATCGCCGGACGACGGCCCCGCTGCCGCCCGCCGCGCACAAACAGACAACGGCAAACCTTCCTTGTACCTTGAGGCACGATTCGTGTCAATAGTTCGGGCGGTTCCTGACAACCTTGTCTAAAGTCCGGTCCACCCGGAGAATCGCCCCTGCCGCCGCAACCTGGACCAGCGGGTTGGGGTCCCCCAGCAGCGAGGCCAGGGTGGGATAGACGGTCGCGTCGCCCAGCTCGCCGAGCGTGGAGGCCGCCTGAGCACGAAGCTGGTATTGGTCGCTTCCGATATAGGCCATGGGAACCTCGATCGGCGCGAAGCTGGGGCTGATCTGGGCCATGGCCCAGGTAGCCGCCATTCGGATCTCGGCGGAGCGCTGAAACCGCCCGGTCGCGCGGGCGAGGTTGCTGAGGTCCGGGATCGCCTGTTCATCCCCTAGCCGGCCGGTGAGCATACACGCCAGCGCGGCGAGTTCGCCATGCTCCGGCGTAGAAAACAGAGCCGCCCGGATCACGCTGATCTCCTCCTGCTGGCCCAGCTTCACCAGGGCCTCAGCAAATTGAAGGTTCACGAGCTTGGTTCTGGCCAGCGACGCATGGTGCACGCCCCCGCGAACGGCCTGTCGGAGCATCGCCGCGGCCGAGGTATTGCCCAGCTCCCCGAGCACCATCGCGGCATTGGCCCGCACCTCCGGATCGAGGCTCACGATCATCTCGGCCAGCGGGTTCAGGTCCGCCCGATGCCCACAGCGGTGCAAGGCAAAGATCGCCGCCGCCTGCACCGACAACGACTCATCTCGCAACAGGGGTTCCGTCAGATGAGCGAGCGACTTGAGCCGCAACTGCCCGATCGACATCGTCGCGATGAACCGCACGGCGCGATTCTCGTCCACCAGTCCGCGGCGCAGGAGCGGCTCGATCTCGTCTGGCGCCGCTTGCATCGCCTCCAGCGCGTTGGCCCGCAGCAGTGGGTAGGTGGAGTCGCAAGCCTGCACAAGCAACTCGATCGAGGCCTCACGAAGACCGGCCGGGGTGGTACCGGCAGTGACGGCAGGACTCACCGCCAGGACCGGGGCAACGACCAATGGAGTCTGCAACGACGCCGACTTCGTGCTCCACGGCTGGCTCGTGACCTCCTCACATCCACCAAGCATCAGCAGCAGGGACACGGCCGGGATCAAACGCACAAGTAACCTGTTCATGACTCGGGTTCCTTTGCCCCAAGGAAGATGGCGGACCCTCCGAGAACGACGGTGCCGAGAAGGCAGAGCCAGGCCCATACATCGCCCAGCCGTCCGTACAGGGTACTGCGGGAGTCGAGCGGAAGTTCGGCGAGCAGTGTGCCCTGGGTCTGCGCAGCTCCGTATCGACCTTCGCCGATCTGGCCGATGAGTTTTCCACGGGAGTCGATGGCCACGCTGAGGCCGGTGTTTGCCGCCCGAACCATGGGCACGCGGTTCTCCACGCACCGAAAACGGGCGATCTGGACGTGCTGGCGGCGGCCGGACGCAGACACGCCGAACCACCCGTCGTTGCTGAGATTGACCAACACCTCAGCGGTCTTAGCTCCGTTGGTGTAGACCATCTTCCGGCACAGCCAGGCCACGGTGTCCTCGAAGCAGATCGGCGTGCCCAGGTGCAGCGTCTGGTCATTCCAGTCCAGGCGCAGCAGCTTGATCTGCGGATTGCTATCGAGGTTAAACCGCATGCCCTCGGCGCCCAGGGCCAGCAGCCGTTGCTCGAGCCACGGCCAAGCGGAGATATATGGCATCGTTTCGCCGAACGGCGTCAGGAAGTGCTTGTCGTACCGCTGATACGGTGGATCGCGGTGGACCAGATACGCCGAGTTGTAATGGCGATCCCAGTTCCACTCCTTACCGACGGCGCGAAGGCCGAAGTAGGACGGGCTGCCGACGAGTAGGGGCGTACCCAGGTTGGCCACGAGTTCGGTCAACGTTGCCGAGTAGACGTCCCCGGGGTAGTACCCGTTCTCTCGCTGGTATTCGATTGTTTCGGGCTCCAAACCGTACCCCGGCACCATTGTCTCCGGCCACACGACCAGGTCGGGCGTGGTTCCGGAGGCGATGGCATCCGCGTGGGCCTGCCGGGTCAGCGAAACGAAGTCACCAAAGTCACTGACCTGCCGCTCCCGCGGCCAGCCAATCTTGTTGTCCTGAGCCAGGTTCGTCTGGATCACGAGAATTGACGGGCCGGGCCGTAACGTCGGCTGCCCCAATCGCCACAGGCCGTACGCGATGTTGGCCGCATGCAGCACCAACGTGAGCCCCACCGCCGCCACCGCGGCGCGGCGAACGATTTGCGTGCGGCGCATTCTCACCATGTCCACGATCGCCCCACTCACCATCGCCGACAGGAAGCTCAGCCAATAGGTCCCCAGCAGATCCACCGACTGGACCAACACCGGCCATTCGATCAACGGATGGGCCAGCAAATACCAGGGGTAGCCGCGGAAGATCAGCTCGCCGCGCAGACACTCCACGCCGACCCAGAGGATTGGCAGCACCAACGTTGCCGGCCATCGGCTGAGCCGCCGGTGGTGGCTGATACGACGGACCAGCCACACGAACAGCACGGCATATCCAGCCATATACATTGAAAGCAAGGGGTAGCCGGCCGCGGTGACCGGGAGAATCCAGCGGTTCATCCAGAGCCACAAACCAAGCTGCACGATGAAGACGACGAGCAGCGCGCGGCGCGTGGTCCGGGCATGAACGGCCAGCCACCACAGCGGCGCGATCGCGAGGAAGCTCAGCGGCCATAAGTTGACTGACGGATACGCCGCCATGAACAGCAAGGCATGCGTCACCGCCAATCCCACGGTCATGGCCAGACGATGGCACCGCCCCTGACCGATCGGTGAGGTCTGCCGTGAGTCACCGCCGATCGAATCGCGATCACTTGCCGGCATAGTCGATGATGCGGCTGATCTCGGTTCGCAGCTCACTTCGATGCACCACGCGATCCACGAACCCACATTCGAGCAGGAACTCAGCCCGCTGAAAACCTTCGGGCAGTTCCTGGTGAATCGTCTGCTTAATAACCCGCGGTCCGGCAAAGCCGACCAACGCCTTCGGCTCGGCGAGAATGACGTCCCCGAGCATGGCAAAGCTCGCGGTAACGCCGCCGGTCGTCGGGTCGGTGAGCACGGAGATGAACAGACCACCTTGGTCGTCAAACCGAGCTAGGGCGGACGCGGTCTTGGCCATCTGCATCAGCGAAAAGCCCGACTCCATCATGCGGGCCCCGCCGGAGCAGCTCACGATCACCAACGGCAGATCGTGCTCCCCCGCCACCACGACGGCCTGGGTGATCTTCTCGCCCACGACCGATCCCATCGAGCCCCCGAGGAAGTTGAAGTCCATGCAGGCCAAAACGACTCTCCGGGCCTTGATGTACGCTTGGCCCGTCTGCACCGCGTCGTTCTGTCCGGTGGCTCGCTGCGCTTTGGCGATACGCTCAGGGTACGGCCGCAGATCAACGAAACCGAGCGGGTCCACGGGGGCCATGGTCGCGTTGAACGGCTCGAAGCTTCCCGGGTCGGTCAGTTGTTGGACGCGTTGCTCCCCTGAAATCCGAAAATGGTGTTGGCAGTCCGGACACACGCAAAGGTTGTTCTCGACCAACTTGCGAAACAGCATGGTCGCGCACTGTCCACACCGAATCCACAGTCCTTCCGGAACGCCTTTCTTGGCGCGGGCGGATCGCAGGTCAGTCCGATCAGTCGAGCTTTGGCTGGGAACTTGGGTCATGCGATTCGTGGCCCCGATCAGGAGCGTCCTGGGCTTCGTATCTTCCCTGATGTTCGCCCGACGGTCTCGTGCAGGCAACCGCTCGGCTAGGCGTTCAATGGCTCCGCCCGAGCCGCCTGCTCCAGCGACTCGACCAACTCCTGCGCAACTAAGTATTGCTCAATCTGGGGACGATTGCCCAGGCTCGCCCAGACGTCACCAGCCGGACGATCCGCCAACCAGCATCGCACAAACCCCAGCGCGAGCGGGCGCAGGACGATCGCGGTCCGATCGCCCCGGCTTCGTCGAAGGATCTTGGCACAGGCCCGGAAGATTCGCGCCTGGGCATCGCCGAACGCCTCGCCCTCCGGCGGCAACAGCGACAGCGGATCCTCTTTCCATTGCTTGTGCCGTTTGGGAAAGCGCTCGGCAAAGTCCTTCTCGGTCAGGCCGTCAATGAGTCCGAGGTCCGGCTCAGCCAACTCGGCCACCGCTTTGGTCTTCGCCCCCACCGCTTTGGCCACGATATGAGCGCTGTCAGTGGCCGCTTCGTCCGGAGGATGAAACACGACCGCAAAACGCTTCGGCGCTAACGTGACAATCGCGGCGCAGACGGAGGCTCGGCCTTCGGGACTCAACGGCAGATCCGTCGCGCCGTGGAGGCGAGCTTCGGCCTCCCAGGTCGTCTCACCGCAGCGGATCAGGTCCAACAGGATGTCCTGGCGCTTTGCGCCCACCTAGTTCCTCCGTGGAAGCACCGAGGCCGTCCCTCGCAGCGCGGCGACGGCTTGGTCGTAGTCCTCGCACCCGAAAATCGCGGACGCCGCAACCAAAGCGTCACCGCCGGCCTCTCGACACGCCCCGGCCGTCCGCCCGTTCACCCCGCCGTCGATTTCCAGTCGCTGATCATCACGTAGCATCGGCCGAATGGTCCGAATATGCTCCAGAACCCCCGGCAGAAACGCCTGACCGGCGAACCCCGGCTGAACGCTCATCACAAGCACGAGATCGGCAGGCTCGAGATTCGCCGCGATCCGCGCCACATCGGTATCCGGGTTCATCGCCAGCCCGGCTGTCATCCCTGCTTGGTGAATGATCTCAACCAGTTCCGCCGGCGCCGGCACCACCTCGATGTGAAACGTCAGGTGATCCGCGCCGGCGTCAGCGAACTGCTCCACGAACGTCTGCGGGGCCGTCACCATCAGGTGCACGTCGATGAACGCCTCCGGCAACGCCGCGCGGAGCGACCGGCACACGTCCGGGCCCATCGTCAGGTTGGGGACAAAGTGCCCGTCCATGACATCCAGGTGCAGAAAATCCGCGCCCGCCTCAAGGACGGCCTGCGCCTCACACCCCAGCCGCGCGAAGTCAGCCGACAGGATCGACGCCCCGATCAACGGCCGGGTCGGCGGATCCGCAAACAAGGTCTTTCGCGTCATGGGCCGTACGGACCTCAAAAGGCGACGCGGCGCCTTTGGTCTCGACGCCGCGCAGCATATCCGATTCGTCTGCTCGATCTGGGTGGGCCTCAATCCGTACCGGAGTTGGTGGACACGCGATTAACGGCCTGCTGATAGCTGCCGAGCACCCGCTTGTAGCGCGGCTTGTGTCTCGGACTGGCGATGAAATACGCCTGTGTTTGCAGTTCAAGCGCCTGTTGAACGTCTTGCCGGTGGTAATACACCATCGCCAGCGTCGCCAGCGACTCCGGATCATTGCGACCAGCGACTCGGAGCGATGCCTCGGCCGCTTCCAGCGCCACGTCCATGTCCTGCAGCTCCCGATCCGGATCCGCCGCGAACTTCGGATCGGTCGCGATTTTCACGGCCAGCATTCGCAGGGCCCCTGGATCATTGCTGAACAGATTCCCGATGAGGTCCTGCTGGGCAAATCGGTACGCCTTGTCGCGCTCGCCCATGTCGTCCAGCATCATCTCGAACTTCTCTAACGCGATCTCCGCAAACACCCGAGCGTCTAACGCGATGACCTCGTCAAAATGTCGATCGGCCATTCGCCAGTTCTTGACCTTGCGCGCACGCCGGGCCGCTTGAAGCACACTCGCCGCTTGCTTCTCCAACTCAGGGTTGTACCGGCCGCGCATCACCCGGGCCAGAACCGAATCGAAGTCCGGCTGCAGGGGATTGCCGATGAACGCCACCTTGCTGTCGCGGTCAACAATGAAAACCCCGGGAATACCCTTCAAACCGGCCCGGGTGAACCACGCCCGCTTTGTAGCCTTGCGCCGATCGGTCGCGACGATGTAGTCCATCCGTTTGCCCATCTTGTCCACGAACGGTCGGACCGTCCCCACTTCCTCATCGCTGATCCCGATGATGACCAGGCCGTCGTCCTCATATTGCTCTTGCAATTCCGTCAGGTGGGGAATGGACTTGCGACAGGGCGCACACCACGTGGCCCAGAACTCGATCACGTAGACCTTGCCCGACTCGATCGTCGTCTCCTTGCCCTTGATCCAGGTGTCGATATCCAACCCCGGCGCGGGATCGCCCACCGAGAGTTTCCCTCGTTGGCCAAAGGCCGCAGTTGTCAGCGCGACGCACGCGGCGGCGGTCAAAATGTTTCGCAGTCTCATATCGATTCCCTTCGGTTCGAGAAGCCCAACGACCAAAGCCGGTACCCGAACGCTTGTAGAACCCGGCTGGACAAAATCTTATCGCCAAACAACCTCACAAGCCAGCGGAACTTTCAGGAAGCCGCCCGCACCAGCCCCAAACGCCCTCCCAACCGACCTGCCCGCCCCGAACCGC
>JADFGE010000076.1 GCA_022567855.1 Planctomycetota bacterium
AATGAATGTCGTTGCGCCCGAGCCCGTGACCAACCGCACCTTTGCGCGAACGCTCGGCTCGGTCCTGCGCCGCCCAGCCTTGGTCCCGACCCCGCGATTCGCCCTGCGGCTGGCCATCGGCGAGTTCGCCAAGTATGTCACCATGAGCCAGCGTGTCGCGCCCGCCAAGGCCGAGCGCGTCGGCTATCGGTTTCTTTATCCGGAGTTGCGCCCGGCCCTTGATTCACTGGTTGACGCGCGGCGACAGCCGGACCAGGAGATTGTGGATCGATCGTCGATATCCCCAGCTGACGCCGCCCCGGGGGCGACGCCCGTCCCGCCGCGAACCGATGAGGCCGGGTCCAGCCGCACCGAACCGTCAAAACCGCGATCGCCCATGCGCCTGCTCGCCATTGATGTCGATGGGACGCTGCTGCGATCGGACGCTCGGCTGAGTCAAGGTGTGGTCCAGGCCTGCCGGGCGGCGGAGCGCGCCGGCTGTGTTGTCGTTCTTGCGACTGCCCGCGGACCGCGCATGACGAGCTGGATCATCCAGGCCCTCGATATCACTGCGCCCACGATCAACTACAACGGCGCACTGATCTGGAACCCGTTGGACAACGTTGCGCAGTTCCATGAGCCGCTATCGGGCGAGTTGGCCGGGCGGATTATCGCTGAGGCCCGCTCGATTGATCCGCAGATCATGGTCGCGATCGAGGTGCTGGATCGTTGGTTCACCGACCGCATCGATCGTCAGTTCGATCAACTGACCGATCCGGACGCCATCGCCCCGCTGCGCAGTTTCTTGTCGGACCCGGTCACCAGAGTGACGCTGCTCGGCATGCCGGAGTCGGTTCAACGAATTCTCGATTCGATCCGCGAGAAATACTGGCAGAAGCGCGAGGTCGCCGTATTCAATCCCGATCCGCAAGTGATCCAGGTCACGCACCGGTTAGTGGACAAGGGGATCGCCCTGCAGCGGGTGGCGCAGCGAATGGAGGCCGATCGCGAACAGGTGATGGTCATCGCCGACGCGGACAACGATCTGGGCATGATGGAGTGGGCGGGCCTTGCGGTGGCGGTGGCCAACGCTACCGATCAGGTCAAGCAGCTCGCCGACGCCGTGGTCCCCAGCAACGACGATCAGGGCGTCGCTCGCGCGATCCATCGATATATTTTGACGTGTCGGTAGGGCTCAGATCGACCTCTCTCTCGCTCGCCGACCGCGGCGGCCCGCAACACGCCGATCGTACGGTACACTCTGGCCGCGAGATTCTAGAGAGGAGGCCGATGAACAAGGTCTGGCTTGATGGTGCGTTGGTTGACCAGGATCAGGCGAAGGTTTCGATCTTCGATCATGCGGTGTTGTATGGTGATGGATGCTTCGAGGGAATCCGCGCATATAACGGGCGCATATTCAAGCTCGGGTCGCATCTGAATCGGATGTATGAATCCGCCGAGCGGATTCGACTCGATCCGCCGTATTCACGGCAAGAAATCGAGCAGGCGATTCGCGAGACTGTCGCTGCAAACAATTTGACCGATGCGTATATTCGCCTTGTCTTTACGCGCGGTGTCGGTACGCTCGGGTTGCATCCGTTTCGGTGTCCCAAGGCGACGGCGTTTATCATCGCTGACACAATCGAGCTGTATCCGCAAGCGCTCTATGACAACGGCCTGAGAGTTATCGTTGCCAAGCGGCGGCGAATCCCGATCGAGTCGCTCGATCCCGCGCTCAAGAGTCTCAACTATCTGAACAACATCATGGCCAAGATCGAAGCGATCGATGCTGATGCACTCGAAGCGATCATGCTCAACACGGACGACTTCGTCAGCGAATGTACCGGCGACAATATCTTCATCGTCAGCGATGGGCGCATCATCACGCCGCCCATCGAAGCGGGCATCCTGCACGGCATTACCCGGCGATTCGTGATCGACGAGCTTGCCCCGCATCTGGGGTACCAAATCTGTGAAGAGATGATGAAGCTCGATGATGTGCTCAAAGCCGACGAGGTCTTTCTGACCGGAACCGCGGCGGAGATCATCGGCGTGAACCGTGTGGATGATCGGACAATCGGCTCCGGCAAGGTCGGACCGGTAACCAAGTCCTTGGTCACGGAGTTTCGCCGACGTGTCAACGCGGATGCGCCGGAGGATTGATGAAAATAGGGATGCGCCATGCGTGATGATCTATGTGGATGGATGTTGCCGCCTGAAGGTCAGATGAGGGAATAGGGGGTCGAATCATGCGTTGCAAATCCTGCGGCTATTCACTGTGGAATATCGAGGCGCGACAGTGCCCCGAATGCGGCGCGTCCTTCCGCCCCAGTGAACACGAGTTTGCGCCTGGGAAGGTACAGTTCTGTTGCCCGCATTGCGATCAGAAGTATTTCGGCACCAGCGATCGAGGGCACTTGGAGCCAACTCATTTCGAGTGTTCCAATTGCGGCAAGCGAATCCACATGGACGAAATGATGGTCGCCCCGGCCGAGGGAATCCCTGAGCAACAGACGGCCGTCGATCGGATGCCGTGGCTCGAGCGAGGCGAGGGCGGAATTTTCAAGGCGTGGTTCGCGACGATCAAATGGGCCATGATCGAGCCGCACCGGGTCATCCGGGCAACCCCAGCGGATACGTCAATCGGTCGCGCATGGCTCTTTGGGCTGTGTACAGCG
The DNA here is from genome assembly GCA_022567855.1 of Planctomycetota bacterium. Lineage (GTDB taxonomy): Bacteria > Planctomycetota > Phycisphaerae > Phycisphaerales > SM1A02 > JADFNO01. Next base: position 2,658 of record JADFGE010000076.1, read on the forward strand.
GTCATCTTTCTGACGTTCGGGGTGTATATCCCGTGGCTCGTCTACGGAGCGGCCGTGTCGTTCGGTCCAGGGCAAAGCGGTATTGGCGGACTGTGGTTTACCATCGGCGGAATCGGGACCATCGTCTTCGGATCATTGGCCGTTGGTCTGTATTTGTTGACATGGGCTGGGATCGCGCACGGTATTCTGCGTATCACCGGCAAGACCGCCCATACATTCCGAAGAACGTGCCACGCAATCTGCTACAGCGCACCGGCAGGCGTCGTGTTGGCGGTGCCGTGCTGCAATGTTTTGTTTGGCTTGGTATGGTGGATCGCCAGCGCTGCGATCATGGTCAAAGAAGCGCACAAGGTTCACGGCGCTCGTGCTGCAATTGCAGTTGTCGTTTGGCCTTTTATCTCCGTGTATCTTGTGCAGGCATTGACAGGGTTGCAAGGCATCTTTCTTTTTGCGGTGCTTATGCCTTTGGCATTTGGCGGCGGTTTCGGCGGGGGACCGTTCGCAGGCGGCATGGCAGTGTCGACCGAGACGTCTACTGTTGCGCAAGCAGTCCTTTCGTCGGCGAATTCAAGCAACGGGACCGGACCCACCCATGCACTGGAGCTAACGCTAGGCAGCAACATGATCATGTCATCTTGGGGTTCGAACTTCTGTGATCCCAATACACAGACTACCCCCGCGGATATCCCCGTTGGTGACGGAACGTTCCAGGATTTCATCAACAGCTCGCGAAGTTCACAGTTTGGCGAGATCAAGGACGCCATCGACGCGATGCCGAGTAATGTCGTCGCCCATCGACTTGGCGATTTCGTTTTCACCTATCACGGGGCAGCCTTGAATAGTTGGGATTCCCAGCTGTGGGTCGTCATCATGCTCCCCGATCCGGACGTCAACGGCATGCCCAACGCCGGTGACCCGATCTACATCGCAACCGCTGATTACAACGTGACGCAGACGACGTTCGGGCAACTGCCGGCGCAGATTCAACGACAGAACCAGCACCGCGCCACCCTGAGCTTACCGCCGTTGCCCGACTTGACGACGGTCACGCATGGTAAGCCGGCGGTGGCCGGACAACAGACGACGGGCGACGATCCGAATGAGGAGTAGCGGTGGGGCGCGTGACGATCGATTGAATATGATCGGCCCAGCGTTGTCGTTCGTTGCTTCGGGAAGTTGATGTGCATTGTAGAAACTGCGATTACCCACTGTGGAACCTGACTACGGGCATCTGCCCGGAATGCGGCGTCGTGTTTGCGCCCAGCGAGTTTGAGTTCGTCCCCAACAGTGTTCGGTTCTGTTGTCCGCACTGTCAGCAAACCTATTACGGAGTGGATTCCAAAGGACATCTCGTTCCTCGGGCGTTTGATTGCGTCAAATGCGGCGCCGCGATCGACATGGACCGGATGGTTCTGCTCCCGGCTGAAGGGGTGGCCGAACGGCGGACCAAGCCCGATGCGAACCCGTGGCTTGAGCGCAAGGACCGAGGATTCTTCAAAGCATGGATCGCCACGGTGGGCAAGAGCCTTGCCGGCCAAGCGGCAATGATGCGCGGACTCGGCGATCAAGTTCGTCCGGCCGAGGCATGGCGATTTGCCCTGCTGATACTCCTAGTGTGGCTTGGCGTTGGCGTGGCGCTTCCGATCTTTGGTTTTGCCGCGATCAGCTCTCTGAGCAGCGCGCACCGCGCCAGCGCAGCGATCGGAACTGCCGCAGGCGTAACCCTGGGTCTGGCCGGAGTCTGGCTTACACTGGTCGTACTTTGGGGCCTTTCAACCCATGGCTTGCTGCGCGTCACCGGAGGCGCGCCGCACACGATCGGCCGAACGTTCGAAGCGATTCTGTATAGCTCAGGCGTAACCTTTCCGATGGCCGTTCCGTTTTTCGGTGTGTATTGCGGCTCAACATTCGTCACGATCTGGTGGCTGGTGAGCGCGGTTCTGATGATTGTGTACGGACAAAAAGTGCATGGCGGACGAGCGACATTCGCAACGCTTGCATTCCCCGGAACACTGTTCATCATCATCGTCGCTGGGTATATGGGGCTGGCGTCATACACAGTCACTCGGATGCAGACGATGGGGCCGGGCACATCCTGGTTCACCGGCTTCTCCGCCACCCAAACGCTCGCCACGGATGTGATTAGCTATGCCCGAATCAATAACGGCTCGGGACCGCCGCACGTGATCCTACTTTTGCAGAGCGATGCAGAGCCGAACGGTCGCGCCATCCGCACGTGGAACACCTCAGCCGACGATTTTGTGGAGGCCTCAACGAATACCTACACCGAAGACATTCCGGTTGATAACGCGACCTTGGATGACTTTGAGACTCTGACTTCGACCGAGCGCCGAGCTGCCGTGGCGAATGTGCTCGATGCGATGCCGGAGAATGTCGTCGCGTACCGCTTCGGCGACTACGTGTTCACGTATCACGGGGCGGACCTGAGTACGCCGGACAATCTTCTGTGGATCGTGGTGATGTTGCCCGATCCCGGCGTCAACAAAACGCTGGCCCCTTGGCAAACGATCGAAGTCGGGCTCGCTGATCAAACCGTGACCACGTTTCAGGCGAGGTATTTGCCCGAACAGATCAGAACCCAGAACATCTATCGCGAGTCGATCGGACTACCGCCGCTTCCTGATCTGACGACTGTGACGCATGACGCCCCGGCCGTGGCGAAGCCGATAGAGAGCGAGGACTAGCCCCTCCTGTTAGGATTCTTCTATGCGATTGCGCAAGACCTTCCTCTGGTCAATGATTGTGTCGTTATCTTTGTCTGCGGCGCTCGGCGTGATCGCGATCTTGTTCGAGCGCCTCTGGCGGGTTGACTTCGAGGTGCTGGTGACCTCATTGCTGGTCGGTGCATTTAGCATGACTTGTCTGGTTTGCGCGTTCGTGTTGGAGAAGCGGCGCGCTCGCGGGCTTATGTGGATCGGCATCGGATGTTCGTTGGCGGCGTTGTCCGACTGGTTGGTGATCGTCTGGACGAACCCTTGGCGGTGGGGCAATGGCAACTGGGACGAGTTGTTGATCAAGGCCGGCACGGCATTCACCACGATTTGCCTCTGGTCAGCCCATATGGGCTTGATGAACCTACTACAGATTACGGGTTGGAAACCGAAGATCGTTCGTACAGCGACGCTCGTCCTTACCGCGGCGCTGGGCGTGACCATCATCGGTGTCGTTTGGCTTGAGGAGTTTGACGAATGGTCAGGCAGACTCATTGCTGTACTGAGTATCCTTGGCGCATGCGGTACTGTGGTGACGCCCATCCTTGCATTGATTGAGTTCCTTGCGCGCAAAGGATCATCTGAGACTATTCCAGCGAAAGTGCAACTGCGCCTCACTTGTCCGCGGTGCCTAGCCCAACAGAAGTTGAGAACTGGACTGGCGAAATGCGCCAAGTGTGGCCTTCGGATCACCATAGATATTGAAGAACCTCGCTGCACCTGCGGGTATCTGCTGTATCAACTTCGGGGTGGCACGTGCCCCGAATGTGGGCGCGAGGTTCCACAAGCCGATCGCTGGGCGGGGGCGGAGTCCACCGGTCTTAGCCGCACATGAATATGTGCGGGCGCCCGCGGATATGCATCCGCGGCTGTTTTCAGCACGGATCGCCGGTCGCTTCGACGGTCAGGGCCACTGATTCGTGCAGTTCATCAACCGTCTCGACGTGCAGACGCTGGGTGCGAAGCTTCGACCAATCGTCAATGGATAGGTCCGGTGAACGTGAATCGGCATGGAGCCGCAGCAGGTTGTACTCGTTGTCGCGCTGCGCGGGGATGAAGCCGGCATCACGAATCAATCGGCAGATCATCGGCTCGTTGAGGCAATAGGTCGTGCCGGCGGCACTGACGACGTTTTCCTCCATCATCACCGATCCCATGTCGTTCGCGCCGTAGTGCAGCGCGATCTGCCCGATATGCGGGCCCATCGTCACCCAACTCGATCCGATCGAATAGATATTGTCGAGATACAGCCGGCTCAGCGCCTGCGTGCGCAAGTAATCCGAGGACCCCGCCATGCGCACGCGCCGGCCGAACAGGGGATGGGCGTTCTTATCCCCGGAGCCATCGAGTTTCGCCACGACGTCGCCGGGGAACGGCTGGTCAAGATCGTCGCCTTCACTCTGGCCCCATTCCAGGCACCGCCCCAGAGGCGTGTTCTCGCGCTGGAACGGCCAGGCAATGAACGCTTTGTATCGTCCGCCGTCGTCCGCGGCAAAGTCGGCGATGGCGCGGTCCTGCCATTGTCTTACCAGCTCCATGTGTTGAATGCGATCGGCGATACCTTCGATGTGGCCGAACATCATCGTGGCCGAGGTGTTCATGCCCAATTGGTGCGCGATGCGCATGGTCGTGAGCCATTCTTGGGTGTCGCATTTGCCAAGCCCGATCTTGCGGCGCACGGCCGGGGCGAAGATTTCCCCGCCGCCGCCCGGTATGGAGTCGAGGCCGGCCTCTTGCAGTCGCTTCATCACCCACCGCAGCTTCGCTTGGAGGCTTGCGCCCGGCGCATCGAAAAAGCGGATGAACTCGATGAATTCCGGCGGGCTGAAGGCGTGAATATGGACGTTGGGGAAGCGCTGCTTGATCGTCGACAGCAGCTCGGTGTACCAACTCAGCGGCAACTTAGGGTTCATGCCGCCTTGCATGAGGATCTGCGTTCCGCCGATGTCAACCAGTTCCTGGATCTTGTCGAGCAACTCGTCATATTCGAGCGTGTAGGCGTCGTGTTCATCGCCATCGCGTCGAAAGGCGCAAAAAGTGCACTTTGCCGTGCAAACATTGGTGTAGTTGATGTTGCGGTCGATGACGTACGTGCGGATCGACTCGCCGTGGAGTCGGCGACAGACGGCGTCCGCCCACCGTCCAAGGTCGTGGATCGGCATCTCGTGAAACAGGCGAAGGGCCTGGGCCCCGCTGAGACGGAGCCGACCGGCCGCCACGTCGGCCATCACGGCGGGGTCGAGCACGTCGAGCTCGTCACGGGTGGGAGGGGGCATGAGCGCGTCGCCTGCGGGCCTGGGCGGGGTCGGAGAGTTTCGACGATCCGTTCCCAGCGGTCGAGGCATCATACGAGGCCCCGATTGATTGTCGACCGGGCGGTTGGAGCGAATCCGGACCTTGCCCGCGGTTTCACTTATCACACCTTCAAGTCCAGTCGATCAAGTCGAGTACGGGTCGTGCCGACGCACGGTGCTCCCACTTGGGGTCTTCGCCATGTCACAGTCTAATACTCCTCCGATTCGGGTCGCTCATGGCCAGTTGCGGTTCATGGTTTTGGCGTGTTGTTGGCTCGTTGGCCTGTCGCTTTGCGCACAGATCCTCATATGGTCTCTGGCGACGTTCACTGAAATGCGGTATGCGGAGGCAACGACGTCCGACCGTACGCCACTGGTGGTACAGGCTGCCGACAACCAGCCGCCTTCGATCATCACCGCGACCGAGGCCAGCCGGCGGGACGCGGCCAAAACAGCAGCGCCCAGTATGCCTGAACGTCGTGCGCTCAGTCACTACGATCGGCTGTTCAGCGCCGGCACGTCCGCGGCGAGAACGCTGGGGATGCTGGCCGTTTTGACGCTGTGCCCGCTCGTGGCCGTGGGCTTGGTTCTGGGCACAGTGTGCGGCGCGCCTCGCCTGGATCGAGGCATCTCCGCTTTGACGTGGGCGATCGTGCTGACGCTGCTGGCCCTGCCCCTTGGTGGGTGGCTCGGTTTGCCGTGGCAGGACGGCGCCCTGAGCACCTACCGGCACATGATTCAGGAAGTTGAGGTCGCCAGGTTCCGCAACGTTGGGTCGGGCTTTGGCTTACCGTACTACGCCCGGTTCCTGTTACTGCCCGGACTATGCCTCCTCGGGTTCGTATTGCTCGCATTCCGGTTCAGCGGCGCGTTGGAGGGAGTGCTTCCCGTGAAGGCCAGCGATGCGCTTGATCCTGCCTTGGAGAAGGAGGCGTCGAACATCGCCGCGTCCAGTCTTCATAGCAGTGGGCGATCGGCCGGCGCGCTCGGTCGAACGGTGGCGCCCGTTGAGGCAGAGCAAACGCCGCCCGCCCGGGCCATGCCCGCGGCGACCCAGGTGTCGGTCGGCAAAGCGCCCAAGCGCTTGCTCTGATACGTATTGCCATCGATCTGTGAGCGTTCAGCGGCCCGCGGATGGCTACTTTGCCTCGAACAGTCGTTTGTTCGTGCCGCCCGGCCCGATCAGGGCGTACACCGGCCCCCCGCAGCCCGGACAGCGCCCGACGTACGCGGTCGCGTCCTTATTCCGGTAGAGCCGTCCATAGACATGACAGCATCGGTACAGGACTGACAGAAATCGGCGGCGCGGTCCCAGCGGCAGCTTGAGGCGGCCCTGAACGAACTGAACGCCCTCGATTTCCACAATACCCTGCGGATCGCTCACGTGTTCAGTATCGGCCGTGGTACGCGTCTCGCTTCACCCGCCGGTGCAACCCCGACGGCCAACCACACTTATTTCAGGTGCAGCACGCTTCTTGTACGGCTGCGCAGATTTTTGCGGCCTGCTGAAGAATACCGACGACTTGGGCTTCCAGCTCGGCCGCCTGCGCCTTGTCGTTCAGCAGTGGAATGTTGATTCGTACGTTGCAGGCCGCGGCCCGGGCCCCAGCCTCAGCCAACAGGGCCGTGATCGCCAGGTCGCTGCGCAGGTTGCGAACGGTCTTGCCCGACAGTCGTTCCGTCAGTCGCAGCGTGGCCATCGACGCTCCCATGACCTGACGCGGCGCGTCGATGGCGGCGGCGACGGCGTCATTCCATTCGGCTTGACGACGCACGTCATCCGCCGGGAGACCCCACAGATCCGAAAGATGTGCGAACGCCTCGGCGTCGGCGTCGGCAAGCCGCAGCGCCGAGCCTTGCAGCTCCGCCAGCGTGCGCAGGGCCTCCTCGTGCAGCGCCTTGTAATCCGCCAGCGACGGTTTGGAGCAGGAGTAGTTGACGACCATCTGACCCAGCGCCGCCGCCAAGGCGCTCATGATCGCGGCGACGGCGCCCCCGCCCGGCGTGGGTGTTTTCGCGGCAACCGCCGTGAGCAGGTTCTCAACACTTTCTTGGCCGATCGTCACCACCGTTGCTACTCCCGAATCTCAGCCCCGAGCTGCGACTGGAGCGCCGCTACTACCCTCGCCGCGTGCGCGTCC
>JADFGE010000351.1 GCA_022567855.1 Planctomycetota bacterium
TCATCCGATCTGTCGCTGGACGCGAACGAGACGCTTCACCTCATCGGCCCCCACACCTTGGGCTATGTCGCAGGCGGACTACTCGTCTTGCAAGTCCGCACCACCGTCTTTCGCCGCCGCCCGCTGGCCATCGGCGCGATGACGATCCTCTTTGCCCTGACCGCGTCCACCGTCATCGTCACCATCTACGTTGTCCGCTCGTGGTATCCCGATGGACTTCCCTATTGGGCCGATACCACGCTGCTGGGGGAAATCGTGCGCCGCTTCTTCGGGGCGATCTATTCGGGGCTATTTGGCGTACCACTGGGGTGGATGTTCGTACGGCTCATGCCGTTGTGGCAGTTTCACTCCGGCGCCATTCGCGGCGGCGGCGTGGCGTGGCGATGATGACTGCTTCACAACCGTTCGCAAACTCGCTAACCCGGATTATTCATCACCACAGAGGCACAGAGAACACAGAGGGGGAGCAGCCACAGATGAACACAGATGGACACGGATAGAAACCGGAAGCCGGTCCTGACGAACGTCCCGATTCCATCGGGATCGAGTGAGGAAGGTCCGGGTGGAATCGAAAGAAAACGTCGAAACGTCGAAACGTCGAAATGTCTAAACTATCCATACGTCAGGCCTTCTTGAGAAGACTCACTACAGAGGCGCAGAGGGCACAGAGGCCTGGCACAGAGGAAGTTCTGAGTAACTGCGTTGGGGATGTCTCAGCAGTGCATTCTCCGAGCTAAGGTTCTCTCATGCCGCGCATGATCATCTTTGACGACGGCCTGGGGCAGCTCGGCCCCATGACCGACCTCCGCGCATCCTTCGAGGTGCGCACAGGCATGTTGACCACCGCCGGCCGGCTTGCCGCTCATCGGCCCAAGTCCCTTGCCGGCTATTGGGTGCCCGATCACCTCAAGTCCCTGCTCACCGAGCGCGCCAATGCCCCGGTCAATCGCCTGCCCGATGAAGAGGTCTTCTATTGCGTCAACGGGCGCTGGGCCATGCCCGACCCGGACTTGAAGCTCCAGATCGGAGAGGCCGCCACTGAGGAAGCCACCGGCCATGTGGTCGCCGCCATGCTGCGCCGGGCTGATGCTGAATACTTCCTGACGACACGGCAGCTTCACGAGCGGGTCGCATGGCAGGCCATCGGCAAACGTCTGCTTTACAAATATCCCTGGGACGTGTTGTCCGTTATCAACAAGACGATCACGCATGACCTGCTGCACGTGCGCATGGTCGACGCCCGCGTTCCCTCGGAGGAGGCGACCATCATCGGACCGCATCCGGTGGCGGTGCACGATTCCGCCACGCTCTATCCCAATGTCGTACTCGATGCTGAGCATGGACCGATTGCGATTCACGAGCGAGCCGTCGTTCGCCCCGGCGCGGTGATCTGCGGGCCCAGCTCGATCGGCCGTGATTCAACGATCATTGACCACGCCCTGATCAAGCCCAACACCGTCATCGGCCCGGTGTGCAAGATCGGCGGCGAAGTCGGCGGCACGATCTTCCAGGGCTATTCCAACAAAAGCCACGACGGCCACCTCGGCGATTCGTGGGTCGGCAAATGGGTCAACTTCGGGGCCGGCACCACGAACTCGAATCTGCTCAATACCTACGGCGAAGTGGCGATGCGACTCGATCCCAAAGGCCCCGTTCACAAAACCGGGATGACCTTCATCGGCGCGATCGTCGGCGATCACGTCAAGCTCTCGATCAACACTCGCCTCATGACCGGGACATTGATCGGCACCGGCGCGATGATCGCGACGACCGCGGCCCCGCCCATGGTCGTGCGCCGGTTCGCGTGGTTGACTGATCGAGGCGAGCAGTTGTTTCGCTTCGAGAAGTTCCTCGATACCGCCAAAAGCATGATGGCCCGCCGTGACCGCGAGCCAAGCGAAGCGTATATCGAGGCGATGCGCTGTCTGCACGAGCAAGCAACGGCCGCGAAAGACGCGAAAGACGCGAAAGCATCGCAAGAATCAAACTAGCCGCGGGTGGTAACCCGCGGAGGCCCTCGCACACAATCATCCGACTATGAAGCGCGCAACGGTTCGCATTGTGTTGTTTCTTCTTCTCGGCGCGGTGGTCAACGTTGCCGTCGCGTGGGGGTGCGTCGTCATTGTTCCGATCGCCCTTCGGCCCGCAGAAATCACGATCAAGGAAATCAGCGCCGACTATCAGCAAGTGCAATGCGTTCAGCGAGCGTTCGGTCGAACCCGCGAGACCTGGGGCGAGCGGTACGCCTTGCCGGTGGTTATCGACTTCGGGTCGCCGTTTGGACAGCGCCCATCCGTTGGCTCCTGGGAACGGATGGGCTGGCCCATGCGGGCTCTTTATTGCAGTACTTCAGCACATGAGCTGGCCTACACAACAGACGCCGGTGAGGTCCTTGCCGCCGGCAGCGAAGGGAAAATCGACGACGGCATTGAATTGAGTCCCGAGCGGTTTGCCGTGTCAACGTCACCATTGCCC
>JADFGE010000077.1 GCA_022567855.1 Planctomycetota bacterium
GCATGATCGTCCTGGCCATCGAGATCGTTCTGAATTTCATCCGCAATCTCTACCGACCGCGGATTACGGGCGAGGTGGGCAGACCGGCCTTCGACTCCAGAATCCTCAGCCTCCTCTCCGCGCCCGACGCACTCGTGAAGTCGATCAACGACGCCGTCAACTACCAGTTCGGCTTCGATATCACCAGCTCGTGGGGCTACCAACTCCTGCTGCGGAGCTTCGCCTGGTTGCTTGCGTTCGGCGTGATGGCGATCGTCGTCCTGGACACCATGGTCGTGGTGGAGCCCCATGAGCAAGCCATCAAGCTGAGTTGGGGGCGCGTCGTCGGTGATGACGTCTACCACTCGGGAATCATGTGGAAATGGCCTTGGCCGGTACAGTCTGCGGCGATCTACGACGTCAGCCGTATCCGCGAGTTGCCGCTGACCATCCAACGCATCAACCCTCCGGATGTTGACGATTGGGCCGCCGCTGCGCCGCGCACGGTGGGGGACATCGAGCCGTTCCTCGTGAGCGCATCCCGTAGTACCGCCATCGCGCCTGATCCGGAGCAAGCCCCGGCGTTGAGGGACGAAGCCGAAGCGTCACCGGAGCCGACCGAGAAACCGATGGGCGAGCTGTTCTCGCTCGTGGATGCCGAGATCACGCTTCAATACCGCATCAAACCTGACGGGTTGCGCGACTATCTGAACTTTACGACCGAGTTCCGCGGTCGCCGTCAGCAACTGACCATGCGCGATCGCGCGCTGAAAGCTCTTGCCCTGCGCGAGATCACGCAGCATCTGTCGCGATTGTCGATGGAGGAAGTCATCAGCCGCGGGGACACCAACCTCGCTCGGCAGTTGCACGACAGGATTCAATCGACGTTCGACAAGCATGAGACCGGCGTGTTGGTGGTGGCGGTCAATCTCCCCATGCTCCGACCGTCGGGCGATGCCGGCAAGTACTTTGAAGAGTTCGCCATCGCCAAACACCAGCGCCGTGAGACGGTTGCGGAAAAGAAAGCCGAAGAGGCGCGAACGTTCATGATCTTGTTGGGTGACCTCGACCGCCGCGAAGAGATCTTCGCCGAGTTTCACACGTGGGATCAACTCAGGCGTGATCCCGACGTCGATGCGGACACGGTGCTCGAGCAACGAATCGTCGTCGAGCGACTGCTCGCGGAGGCGGGCGGCGATCTGTCGCAGCAGATCGATCGGGCCGAAGCGGCCCGCTGGGTCACGCTCATGGAAGCGCGAGCCAAGGCCTTCAAGCATCAGGGCAAGCTCGCCTCCTATCGGGTCGCGCCCGAACTGTTCATGCAGCGTGAAATCATGATCGTTCTGAGCCAGGCGCTTGCCAATCGCCGGAAATACTTTGTCATCGGCGTCGAACCGGAGCGGATCAACGTCCATATCGACATGCAGGACATGCCCGCGCTGTTCACTACGACCCGCCTGGGCGCCGACGAAGGAAAGTCCAACTAATGAAAAAGACAATGGCCGTTCTTATCGGTGCGGGCTTGCTGGTGCTGCTGGTGTTGTTCAGCTCCACCTACACCGTGCGCTACCACGAGCTGGCGATCAAGACGAGGTTCGGAAAAATTCACGACGACTCCGTACAGACGGAGGCGGGGCTGCACTTTCAGCTGCCTCTGTTTGCCGAGCACGTCCAGAAGTACGACACGCGGCTGCAATTGCTGGAGTCGCCGCTGCGCACCGTGGCCACGGCCGACGATCAGCAGGTCATGGTTCGAGCGTACCTGCTGTGGAAGGTGGACGCCGACAGGGCGATCGAGTTCTACGAGAGCTTCAGCTCCATCGTCAACGCGAACGATTTTCTCAAGGACCGCCTCAACACCGCGCTGGAGCAGAGAATCAAGACCTACGCCTTTGACGCGCTGGTGGGCGAGCAGAGCCGACTCCCCGACGCCGAGGCTGCGGTGCTCGCTGATCTCGCGTCCCTCACGGCCCTCGGCGTCGATCCGGTCTCCGTCGGGATCAGCCAGGTCGTGCTGCCGGCAAAGACGACCAGCGCCGTTCTGAATCGCATGAAGGTGAGCCGGGATGCCCTCGCCCTCGTCGAACGAGAGAAGGGTATGGCCGAGGCGGCTGGCATTGAGTCCGAGGCGAATACCATCGTGGACAAGCTCCTGGCCTTTGCCAACCAACGCGCTGAAGAAATCCGGGCCGCCGCGGACGAGACCGCAGCCGAGTATCTCGCCGAGATGCGCGAAGATGTGCAGCTCGCCGTATTCCTTCTTTGGCTCGATACGCTTGAAGCTTCGCTGCAAGAGAATACGACGCTTTTCTTCACGGATGAGTTTGCGCCGTGGCACATGCTCAACTCGACGGGTATCGGCGACGCCGGCCCAATCCCTCAGCCGAAAGAGACCTACACCGGACCGGTGGCGGCTGATCGGCCGCGCGGCGACCAACCCACCGCAGAGGCTCAGACCGGTCAGGCACCGCACGCCGCTGAAGGGGAGGGCTCCTAAACAATGGCCGACACTTCCGATCAAAACTTTGAGCCCCTAGAGCCCGATTCGTTTGAGGATCGCGACCCGCTCCTTGACCAAGAGGAGCCAACGGAGGAGTCGCTGCCTCGACGGGCCGCCTCCGCCCAGTTTGTCGTCGATGCGCAGGTGGGCTCGGCGGCGGCGATGCGCGAAGCCATGGACCCGGCTAATCAATCGTTGGCCGACGCACTGCGTCTGTCCTTCCGGGTCCTCCTGTTGGTCATACTCGTGCTTCTGGTTCTCTTCCCCATGTCCGCCTTCCAGATCGTCAAGGAGGGCCACAGCGGCGTGATGCTCCGGTGGGGCCGGGTCGTCCCCGTCGGTGATTCGGATGAACTGGACCCCGGTCCGCACTGGGCGATCTGGCCGTATCCCGCCGGCGAGTTCGTGATCTTCGACATTGACGATCGCGAGGTGGATATGCGGCGCAAATTCGTCGACGCGGCGGGCGGTGAGACCATGGTGGAGCCGTTCTGGCCCGATATCCCCCCGAACATGAGTCGTCAGGACTTTATCGACTCAGCGCAGCCGCGCACGGCATTTCGTCCGGGACTGGACGGATCGGTGCTGACCCGAGACGGTGACCTCGCCCATCTGAGAATCACGGCCGAGTACGACATCGATAATCCCAAGCAGTTTGTCAAGACGCTCAGCCTTGACGATGCGCAGCGCGTTGTCGCCTTGGTCGTGCAACGGGCGGTCGTCCACGTCATGGCCGGCGCCAGCCTAGAGGACTTGATCGACTATCCCGAGGACATCAGGGAGCGTGTGCAGCGGCACGCCCAGGCGGCGCTCGATCTGATCGACTGCGGCATCGCCGTGGAAAAGATCACCCTGCCCGAGATCAGCCCACCGATGGCGATGGCGCGAATCTTCGGCAATCTTCAGAGCGCCCGAGAGGAAGCCAAGGAGATGGTGGAGAAGACTCGCAGCGAGATGGAGAATGCACTGGTCGCAGCCGGCGGACCGAACTATCGCGATCTTGTGCGACTCATCGATCGTTACGAGGAAGCCGAGCAGCGCGCCGATAGCGAGGGGGCTGACGAGTTGCTCAGCCAGATCAACGCGTTCTTGGAGAGCGACCGCGTCGAGGGTGATCTAAAGAAGGTTATCGAACGCGCCGGCGCCCATGAGTCCGACATCGATTCGACGCTGGGCAGCGAGGTAAGGCGCTTCAAGAGTGTGCTGCTGGAGTATCGTGACAATCCCGTCTTGGCCGTCAGCCGGCGCTTGATGCAAGCGCGCAAGACAATCCTCGGCCGGGACGATGTTGAAGTCATGCACATGCCGAACGGAATCGGCTCGATCCTACTGAGGATCAAGGGTCTGGAGAAGATCGCCCAGATCCGCCAGGACGCCGAGCTGGATCGCAGGGAGCGTGAATCCAACCGGGATGCGGCCGGTCGTCGTAGGCCGTTCTTCAATCGGCCGCAGGACTACGAGATCGACAAGGCGAGGCCGCTGCTGGAGGTCGATGAGGATGGCAAGGTCCGTCCGGCCGGCTCCGGCCGTTAGCGGCGACGACGGATGCACACATGATGATCGTCTCAAAGAACTCCTACAATGTGGTCGAGGCCGTCGGGCTTACCAAGGTCTTCAAGGACTTCTGGCTGCGCACCAAGGCCCGCGCCGTCGACAACGTCACCTTTGAGATCCGAGCCCATGAGATATTCGGACTGCTCGGACCCAACGGCTCCGGCAAGAGCACGATCATCAAGATCATCCTCGGCTTGTTGCACAAGACACGTGGTCGGATCAGCGTCTTCGGCCGGTCCCCGTCCGAAGTCAATATCAAGAGGCGAATCGGATTTCTCCCCGAGGAGTCCTACTTGTACCGCTTCCTGAATCCGCAGGAGACGTTGGATTATTACGGCAAGCTGTTCGGATTGGATCGTCGAACCCGTCAAAGGCGCATCGGCGAGTTGCTGGATATGCTGGGCCTGACCCATGTCGCCCATCGACCGATCGGAGAGTTCTCCAAGGGCATGACGCGGCGCATCGGGATCGCCCAGGCCCTCATCAACGACCCGGACTTCCTGATCCTCGACGAGCCCACCTCCGGGCTCGATCCCATCGGCACCCGCCAGGTCAAGGACCTGATTATCGAGATGGGCAAGCGCGGCAAGACCGTGCTGCTCAGCTCCCACTTGTTGGCCGATGTCGAGGACGTCTGCGACCGCATGGTCATGTTGTACGGCGGCAAGATCCGCGCCCAGGGGACGGTGGACGAGCTGTTGTCCGACACGGAGCGCACCGTCATTTACACGTCGCGCCTCGCCCCCGAGACCATTTCCAAGGTTGAAAAGGTGCTCGAGGAGGCTGAGGGAAAGTGCATCGACAAGGTCGAGGTCCCGCGCCAACGCCTGGAGCACTTCTTCATGGAGCTGGTGGAACAGGCGCGGAAGGAGGACGTGTCGACGTCCGGCGTCATTCACGGCGGCGAAACGGCAGAGTTCCTTCGAGCCGAGGACGCCCGGGGCGACGAGCTCATCGAAACCCTCCTCAGCGAACAGGAACAGGTTGCCCCAGCCCGCGAGGTGGCCGAAGCCTCGGCGGCCACGTCGCCGGTGCAAGAGCAGCGTGACGAGGTGCTCGCCGACCTCCTCCAGGAGGAGCCGGCGCCGACCGCGATCTCCCGGACGGAACCGCCCGTCGCTCCGGAGGCGCCCAAGGATGTCGATGATTCCGTAATCGAATCGCTGCTCGGTGACGCGCAAGGCGAGTCAACCGCCGAACCGACGCGCGAAGAAGAAACGTAGAAAACACCGGACGAATGCTCGCGCTGGTCAACCTCTATCGTCGACTCGATCTCATTCAGCGGAAGCTGGTTTTTCGCGTGGCCGCCAGTGTGCTCCTGTTCGCGCTGTGCGCCGGCGTCTTCGGGGTACTGCTGGCCAAGAGTTACGACCTGCACGGTCAGCGGCTGGCCATCGCCCAGGCCCTCCAAGGACAGAACTACAACGACGGCGACCTGTACGCCGTCTCCCTCCGCCAGACCGGGACAGTAACCATCGCCGGCAGGACTTACGGCAGCGCTGAGCTGCTTGATCAAATCGATCGCGCCTTCGACGACGAGGGCGAGATTTTGAATCCGCTCGGCCTGGCCCGACAGTTCGTCGCCGACCAGGAACCTGCGTGGGCGCCGCGATTCCTGCTGGAGCAGCCGGGCACGACGTGGATGCTCGCGCTCGTGGCCACGGCGTGGCTTCTGCTGATCGTTTGGATCCAGATCACCTTGCCGTTCATCCTCACCGCCCTGGGCACGGGCCTGCCGGTAGCGCTGTGCTGGTGGCTTGGGGAGGAGCAAGCGATGCTCGCCTTCGCGGGCATGGGACTTTTGACCTTCACCTTCGTCCTGCTTACTCGGGGCGTGTTGATTCTCTTTTCGCGCCCCTACCAGGTGTTGGCGGTCGCCCAGACCGTGGTCAAGGAGGCGACGC
This sequence comes from Planctomycetota bacterium, assembly GCA_022567855.1. Classification (GTDB taxonomy): domain Bacteria; phylum Planctomycetota; class Phycisphaerae; order Phycisphaerales; family SM1A02; genus JADFNO01. The sequence continues at coordinate 5,938 of JADFGE010000077.1, forward strand.
GAAGCCGGGTTTCCCTGGTCTTTGTGATTCTGCTTCTGGTGTTGCTGCCGCTGTTGCCGATTTTCCTCGATCCCGACACGCCGCTGCGCTTCAGGGTGCAGACGTTCATCAGCCGCAGTCTTACGCTCACCTATGTGTTGGCGGCCTGTTTGACGCTGTTCCTGTCGTGCGCGACCGTCGCGTTTGAGATCCGCGATCGCCAGATCTGGCATCTCATGACCAAGCCACTCACGCGGTTGAACTACCTCGTGGGCAAATGGCTGGGGGTGATGAGCGTGAATCTGATCGTGCTGGTCGTCGCCGGCGTCTCCATCTTCACCTATATCCAGTATCTGCGCGAGTTGCCGGTCGCCGCCGGCGTTTCCGGCATCGACGACCGGATCGCGGTTGACCATGAGGTGCTGACCGCCCGGACGGGGATAAGACCGAACTACGCGCAACTGACCCCGGCTGAGCTTCGAGGGCGTGTCGAGCAGTTGATCCAACGCGATCCCGACCTCGCCAATCTGGACGACGTTCCGCGATCGGTGAAGAACCAAATGGCGAAGGCGCTTCAGCTCAACTATCAGACCTCGCAACGGTCGATTCCGCCGGTCGATCTCCAGACGCCCGGCTCGAACCAGAACCAGCGCACCTACATCTTTTCCGGGTTGAAGCAGGCCGAAGACCTGCAAACGGCGCTGACCCTGCGCTACCGGTTCCACATATTGCGCGATGATGAGCACGAGCGATTCTCAGCCGCGTTCATCTTCAACGGCCGCCAGGAGACGGCAATGTTGGTGCAATATACACCGACCGTCGCCCATGTCTTGACGATTCCGATCATCTGGCAAGACGGGACATCGCTGATCAATCCGGACGGCACGCTGCATCTCACGGTCGTCAACCTCCCCCAACCCGCCGGGTCGGAAGAGAGAGGCCGAGGCTCGCTCAATTTTGACGAAGAGGACTTCGAGCTGCTTTACAAGGTAACCACGTTCGAGGCCAATTTCGTTCGCGCCATGGTGATGACTTGGACGAAGCTGGCGTTCCTGTGCATGCTCGCGCTGGCCTGCGCGACGCTGCTGAACTTCCCCGTTGCCTGTCTCATGGCGTTTACAATTTTCCTCGCCGGGACGCTCGGGCCGTTCCTTGCCTTGTCGTTGCAAGACTACTACCCGCCCCTCGTTAGTCAGATGGACTTCTCGGACGTGGGCATGGTCATTCAATGGGCCTTCAAATCGGTGATTCGAGGCATCGCCCAAGCCGTGGTCTTCTTGCTGCAACGCTTCGGCGAATATCGTCCGACGCAGAATCTCGTCGAGGGGCGGGTGATTCTCTGGCAAAACGTCGCCGGCGGAATCTTCTGGCTGGGATTGGTTTGGTCCGGCTTCTCGTTGCTGATTGGTTATCTCGTCCTACGCAACCGCCAACTGGCTATCTACAGCGGTCATGGTTAAGTGTTGAACCGCCTTTTCATGCGAGAGATTGACACATGAGATCCGACCGACTCGTTCAATTGATTGCCCTCATCATCACCATCGTCAGCACATCGGTGTGTGGCGGTCTACTGCCGGTGATGACGAAGATCGCCGAACAGCACACGCTGCGCTACACCGACATTGCGGTCGAAGGCGCGCCGCCATTTGTGGTCCTGGGAACGGCGATCGGCGCGGTGCGCGGCATCATCGTGGATTACCTCTGGATCAAAGTGAACCTCAGGAAGCAGGCGGGGCTGTACTTCGAGGTGATGGCCGACGCCGACCTGATCACCAAGCTCCAGCCCCGATTTGCCGCGGTCTGGGCCTTTCAGGGCCATAATATGGCCTACAACATCTCCGTCATTCACAACACCGCTGAGGAACGCTGGGAATGGGTGAAGGCGGGGATTAACCTCGTGCGCAACAAGGGGCTGCGCTACAACCCCAACGACCTGCAACTGCATAAGGAGCTCGCGTTCTGGTTCTCGCACAAGATCGAAGGTGTCGCGGATGATGCTCATTTCTACTACAAGACGGAGCTGGCCCGCGAATGGCACTATGTGCTCGGGGCGCCGCCGGCCGGCCCTACGGGCTCGCGACTCGCGCTGGGCGCTGGGCCGCGCTCAGCACTGCGGCCTTCTCGCGGTGGGCCTGGCCCAGAACTCCCTCGACCCTGGTCCAGCGAGTGGCGCACCCAGCAACGGTCCGGCGGGTGCGCCACTTAGCATCCGGCCAGGGCTACTTGCCCACCGACGCCAGGGCCTCCGTGGCGAACGCCGCGGCGTCGAGAAGGTCCTGGGCGTACGTCGGCCTCGACTCGCTCCAGGTGTAGATGACCCCCTCTTCCCTACGGGAGCCGTCGGCCACCGTGTCCTTCGTGATGTCGAGGCGTATGGAGTCGTTGCCCGAGGCCTCCTGCATCATCTCCTGGCCCTCCTTCGAGAGCCACCAATTCGCGAAGAACTTCTGGGCGTTCGGGTTCTTCGGCGTCTCCATCAGGAACATCGTGCCCGAGCCCGAAGAGAGCCGCCCGCCCTCGCGCGTGTAGTGGGGGAAGTCTGCCTCGACCGGCAGACCGTCGTTCTCCGCCTTCAGGACCTCGGACCGGCATGCGAACAGGCAGATCGCGTACTTGCCGAGGGCCAGCTGCTCGGCCGCCTGCCGGGCGTCATCGGCGATCGTCACGTCCATCTCGGTGAGCAGCGTCCGCAGGAACTCCTCGCCCACGTCCGGGTGGGTCCAGTAGTCGAGCACCACCGACCCCACTCCGGCCAGCCGGGGGTCGCGCATGACGATCTGCCCCTTGTACTTCGGGTCGAGCAGGTCCTGGAGCGTCTGGATGTCATTCGGGTCCACGAGGTCGGTGTTGTAAGTGATGTCCGACTTCGATGCGTTGGCCGCGAAGGCGAACAGGTACTGCTGGGTGTCGGCGTCCAGCCAGTGGAAGCGGCCATCGAGCCAGGCGGAGAGGTCCAGCACCTCGGGGTGGAACAGCAGCGGCTCGATGGGGCGGAGCGCGTTCGCGGGCAGCAGCCTCGTGTTGGCCGTGCCGGACCCGCCCATCCACACGTCGAGCTCGAACTTGCCTCCCGCGCGCTCGGCGAGGGTCTTGTCCGCGTTCTGCCGCGACGAGCCGGTCGAGAAGATCACGTTGATCCCGTACTTCTCCTCGAACCTCGGCAGCAGGTCCTTGAGGTTGGACCGCCCGAGCGACCCGGCGATGAAGGTGACCACCTCACCCTCCGCTTGCGCCGCCTCGAGCAGCGTATCCCACTCTGCCTGGAAGGCGGCGGCCGCGTCGAGCGTCGCCGTCGGCTGGGGCGGCACCGGAGTCGCGGTCGGGTCATCCCCCCCACACGCGGCCAGCAGCAGCGCCAGCATGCCCACGAAGCCCACAAGCACGCCGCCCCGCAAGAAGCGGTGGGCCTGCGCGTTCGCGTTTCTCACCTCAACGTCGGTACTCATGATTCTCCCCTCACGATGGCTGATCCCCGGTTCCGGCCTGCGCCGCGCTCGGGAAGCCCGGCCTCCCGTGCGATGCGAGGCCACGCTATACGCACTCGCAGCGCCGCGTCAATGCCACGGGGCAAGAAGCGCGCACCCAGATCAGGCGCGCACGCAGCGCATGGTGGTGATATCGGGCGGCACGGTGACGCCGAGCGCCGCCCACGAATCGCCCCCGTCTCTCGTTGCGTACAGCTCGCCGCTCCGGAGGCCGAGGTACAGGTTGTCCGGCTCCTCCTCGTCGAACACGATCGCTTCGGCGAACCTGGTGCTGGTCTCCTCCAGCCCGTTCTCC
>JADFGE010000078.1 GCA_022567855.1 Planctomycetota bacterium
AGAGCTGCCGATTTCCGGTAATGTGCTGGTCCGCACCACCTACGAGGAAGAGTACCGCAAGGTCCCGCGGATGCAGGTGGACTTCAGCTTCGAGATTTTTGTTGACTTGATCCGGGCCGGTGCTGATCCAGTGTCAGCCTTTGCCGGCGCGATTGCCCAGGACGAGGAAGGCAACCCCAGCGTCACGCTCGGCTGGGAGCGGATCCCCGTCAAAAAGGGCCCCTGTCTCAAAGCCATCAAATTCGAGAACATGGTCATCCTCCCGGCCACTGCCACCGACCCACAGAAGGTGTGGGGGATGGGTGAGCGTTTGATGCTCACCGGCGACGAGTACTTCCCGGGCGGACTCGGTGAGTTCTATTGCCAGGCCAACGAATTCCTTGTCTTCGAAGATGGCCCGAGCGTTGACGTGACGTTGCAATGGGCTAAATATAACGACGCCAGCGATCAATGCTCGCTGTCGCGCATCTGGGGCGGCATCCATCCCGGCGCTGACGATCTCCCCGGACGAGTGATGGGCCAGATCATCGCACCCGAGGCTTTTTGCCTCGCCGTGAAAATCTTCAACGGTCAGTTGACCTGCCCGGCCGACGCCGATGGGAGCGGCTTCGTCGGCGTCAAGGACTTGCTGGTCCTCTTAGGCGCCTGGGGTAGCGACGAGTGTACGGCCGACTTCGACGACGACGGCGCCGTCGGCGTCCCGGACCTCCTGACGCTTCTTGGTAGCTGGGGGCCGTGTCCCTAGCGCGAGGATGAGTCAACCTATACGCCGCGGATATCTCCCGATGAAATCGGGACGGTTATGAATGAAGAAACGCGACCACTGGTCGCGGCTTTACACTCGGTGCCTAATGCCTTCTTCTCACATCGGCTTCTCGTCGATGGTGCGGTCGAAGACCTCCAGCAGCTTGGTCTTATCGAAGATCATCTCCTGGCGGGTCATGCCGGTGATCTCGTAGTGCGGCGTCAACTCAATCGCGTCGCATGGGCACGCTTCCTCGCACATGCCGCAGTAGATGCACCGCAGCTCGTCGATATCAAACTGCTTGGGGTATTTCTCGCGATCCTCCCAAGGCGATTCCTCAGCGACGATGTGAATGCAGTCGGCTGGGCACGCGGTCGCGCACATGAAACAGGCAACGCAGCGGACTCGACCGTCCTCATCGCGATTCAGCCGATGCACGCCGCGGAATGTCTCGCGGTACTGCCCGCCCTCCTCCACCGGTCGATCGTCGCGCTTTTCTTCGGGGTATTGGACGACCCAGATGTTCTTCTTGTTCTTGCCGGCGCGGCCCAAGTTCTGGAACAGGTGGCGCATCGTCGTGCCGAGGCCCTTGACCACAGCCGGGACGAACAACCCCTCCGTCCGATTGAGCTTGGTGGGCGTAACGTCGATGATGTCGCGGTCGGCGATGGGCATGGGTCTGAGGTTGAGCAATAGTAGCTGGTCAATAGATCGGCTGCGCGGTCGGCGTCGGATTGGTATAACCCAGGCTGTGGACACGGCCAAGATTCCAAACCAAGACCATCTGGAAAGCGAGATACGCGTCGGGTGGCGGATGGCGGGGCTGGGCATGGAGGTGTCGTTTCAGGTCGCGGCCGGCGCTCTGTTGGGATGGGGATTCGACCAATGGCGAGGCACCAGCCCCAAGGGGATCCTGACCGGCTCGCTCATCGGGATCGTGGTGGCGATGTGGAGCCTCATCAGAGGGGCGCTCAAGCTCAATCGAATGCTCGATGAGCAGCACCCGACCAAGGGCCGGGGTCGGCCGCTTCCACCGGCCGACGACGACAACGGCGACTGGCCGAATGACTAGCCCCGCACCGGCGACGAAGGAGCCGATCATCGCCCTTCCGATCGGACGGATGGTGGGGTCGATCGTTGGGCTGTCGGGGCTGACGTATGTCGGGTGTCTGGCCGTGGTCTGGCTGGGCGGGTTCGGCATCGATGCGGTCACGGCGGGTCTGGCGGGATCGGCGTTGGTCGCGGCGGTGGGCGTCGCCGCGGCGCTGCTGATGCGCCCGTGGCGACCTCGGCCGCTCAGTGCGTGGACAACGTGGTGGCTGGCGGGGATCGTGGGACGATTGCTGGTCACCCCAGCCGTGGCCTACCTGCTATACTCCGCGACTTCGCTCAGCGGGACCCCGCTGCTGTTGTCGGTGGCCACAACGTACGTGATCGTCCAATGCGGCGAAGCGGCGGTCCTGGCCCTGCACATCAAGCGCGTCACCTGAGCCGCACGCTTCAACGAACTTAGGCAGCACTCGCAGATGTATTTTCTCGCCTCCGGCGACCCAACCGAACACGTCACCGACAAGATCCTGCTGAAGATCGGCGACACGCCCGTGCTGACCATGCACATGGTCACGATTGTGCTGGTGACGATCTTCTTCGTTTGGGCGATGACGCAAGCGGCCAAAGCGATCGCGACCGGTCCGGAGTCCCAGGGCAACGACCGCTACATCACCAAGGGCAAGTTCGGGCAGATCATCGAGGCGTTGGTGATCTACCTGCGCAACGAGATGCTCGTGCCGATCCTCGGCGAAGATCAGACGCGCCGATACATGCCCTACCTTATGACCGTGTTTTTCTTCGTTCTCTTTAACAATCTCTTTGGACTCCTCCCGATCCTCGACATCACCCATCTCGTGTTCGGCAACGACGCCAAGACGTGGGTCGGCGGAACGGCCACGGCCAACATCATGGTGACCGGAGCGCTGGCGTTCCTCTCCTTTGTCTTGATTCAGATTCACGGCTTCCGCGAAATGGGCGTCAAAGGATGGTTGGAACATCTGACCGGTGGGCTGCTCAAGGAAAAATGGTACATCTGGCCCGTGCTGCTCATGGTGGTGCCGGTCGAGTTGGTCGGCCACCTCATCAAGCCGATGGCCCTGGCGATTCGATTGTTTGCGAACATGGTTGCCGGTCACACGCTGATGGCGGTGCTGTTGGGGTTCGGGGCGACGGCGGCCAAAGGGGGTTCAGGTGCGTTTGGCGTCGGGGCGATTACACTGGTCAGCGGTATCGCGGCTGTACTGGTCACATTCCTCGAGCTGTTCGTCGGCTTCTTGCAGGCGTTTATATTTATGTTCCTGACCGCCGTGTTCATAAGCATGATGTCGCATCATGACGAGGAGCATGAGCACAGCGAGACCGAGCATGAGTCGTCCTCAGCTGAAGCGAAACTGGAGCCGGCTCAGGCATAAGGAAACACACCAGGGCGGGCGCGAAAGTGGGACGCGCCGGCCCCGTCAACGATCTCAATCAGTGACGCCAACCCACAGCGTCAAAGGAAGAGTTGATCTCAAATGAAAAAGCTGTTTGGACTGATGTTGCTCGCCTTCGTCGGCTTGGCTCTGTTTGCCCCGGACTCCGCATCCGCTCAGAGTAGCGCAGGCGTCGTGGGCTCGCTCATGTTGGCGGACTTTGGCCTGGCTGGTCTCGGCGCTGGAATGGCGGCGGGCCTGGGCGCGGTTGGCGCCGGCCTCGGCATCGGCCGGATCGGCGGCAGTGCGGTGGAGGCCATGGCCCGCCAGCCGGAGATGGCCGGCCGAATCTTCATCAACATGATCCTGACCGCCGCCCTGGTTGAGGGCGTGGCCCTGTTTGCGGTCATCGTGGGCGTGATGGCGCTTGGGAAGATTCCGTAATCGCCGCTTCAACGAGGATGGTAGGAAATGCGATTTCTGCTTGCCGCTGACGAGGCGGCTGAACATGGCGTGGAAAGCGCCGAGCTCATGGCCGCGAATTGGCTTCCAGCCGTCACGGCGCTGGTGGTGTTTCTGCTCGCGTTCGGCTTCCTCTATATGAAGGTTTGGCCGAAGATCGCCCAGGGTCTTGAGGATCGCGAGAACAAGATTCGCCGGGAGATCGAATCGGCCGAGCAGGCGCGTGAACAAGCCAAGGCCGCATTGGCTGAATACGAGCGGAGCCTGGCTTCGGCGCGCGAGGAAGCCAACGCCATGATCGTCAAAGCCAAAGCCGACGCCAAGGCGGCCGGAGAGCAGCTTCGCGCGCGCAATGAAGCTCATCTTGTGGAAATGAAGCTGCGGGCCACGCGCGATATCGACTCCGCCAAGGCGGCGGCGATCGGCGAGCTGCACACGCAAGCGACGATGCTTGCCACCGATATCGCCGGGAAGATCCTCGCGCGGGAGATAACCGCTGAGGATCAACAACGCCTCATCAACGAATCATTGGATGAGCTTGGTACTGCGAGCCGAACGTAGCCGCGCCGAGCTGAACGCTTTCACGAACTTTCGACGAACACACTACGAACCATGGCCATCCACACTGACGCGATCGCTCAGGTTTACGCGAAAAGCTTGTACGAGCTGGCTGACGATGCCGGCGGCCGAGAGAAGATCGTGGAGCTCGCTGAGGAACTGGAGCAGATCTGCGAGCTGGCGCGCGGCGATCGCACGTTCCGAGAGTTCCTCGCCTCGCCGATCATCAACACCAAGGCCAGAGGCGAGGCCATACGCCGCATCTTCCACGGCCGGATCACCGACCTGTTCCTTCGCTTCCTGTTGGTGCTCAACAACAAAGCCCGGCTTCGTCGGCTCGAAACCATCAGCGCCGCGTTCGATCAGTTGGTCCACGAAGCGTTAGGCCGGATCGAGGTCGATATCTACACGCCCGGGCCGTTGGGGCCGGAGCAACTCGATACGATCAAGCGGCGAATTCAAGCTGCGCTTGGCAAAGACCCGGTGCTGTACTCGTACACCGACGCGGCGATGATCGGCGGCGTGAGACTTCGCATCGGCGATCAGTTGATCGACGGCTCGGTGGCCAGTCGGCTTCGCCGCCTCCGCCAGCACTTGCTGACCTCGGGCGGCTCGGCGGTGCGCCAGCGCTTGGACAGGATTATTGAAGAAGGAGCGGAAGGATGAAAACCTCCATCATCGGACTGTTGGCATCCGTTTGCATGTTGCAGCCTGTGACGGTGGCGACCGCGGATGAAGTCGACGCCGTCGTGCCCGTGCTCACGGTGCGCGGTGCTGCGCAACTCGAGAAGCCTGCGGACGAATTGCGAATCCGCGTGGGGGTCGTGACCGAGTCGGATGAAGCGACGATCGCGCTGCGAGAGAACAGCCGGCAGATGAATGATGTAATCGACGCGCTGAAAAAGACCGGGCTGACGGACAAGGAATATCAAACGAGCCAGTTTCAGATTCAGCCGATGTATACGCGAAGACCGCGTCAGGCGCCCGTGGATTGGAAGCCGAAGATCGTCGGTTACCGTGTCAGTAACAGTCTGAACGTCAAGACAAAGAAGCTGGAGCTGGCCGGTGAGCTGATTCAGGCCGCCAACGAAGCCGGGGCGAACTCGATCGACTCCATCAGCTTCGGACTTGCCGATCCGCGAACGCATCGGGGCGAAGCGATCCGAGCGGCAACAGCCAATGCGCTCACCGACGCCCGCACGCTGGCTGACGCTGCGGGTCTGCGGTTGCTGCGTGTGCTGTCAATCACCCTGGATCAGGCCGCAGCCCCCCGGCCGATCCCGATGCAGCGCATGAGCGCCGGCATGGCGATGGCCGAGGCCGCCCCCCCACCCATTCAACCAGGCGACGTCACCGTACACGCCAATGTCACGGTTGTATACGAGATTGCTGAGCGAAACGATGCTGACTAAAAGACAGCCACAGATACACACAGATGCACACAGAAAAGCGGTGAATGAAATCACCGAATCGATAATCGGATGTGCGTTCCGGGTAGCCAACACGCTCGGCTGTGGTTTTCTCGAAAAAGTCTATGAGAATGCGATGAGCCACGAACTCACGAAATGCGGCATGGTCGTTCCCCAACAAGCACCGCTCACGGTCCACTATGATGACACGATCGTGGGACACTACACCGCTGATTTGCTAGTCGACGATCAGGTCATCGTTGAGTTGAAGGCAGTAAAGGCACTTGATGAAGTCCATATGGCGCAATGCCTGAACTACTTGAAAGCCACCCATCTCCCTGTTTGCCTTCTGATCAACTTCGGCCGTCCGAAGATACAAATCAAACGCCTTGTCTCGTAGGCCACCAAATGCTTCTCCCTACCTATATTTGTTCGTTCCTAATCCGTGTCCATCTGTGTTCATCTGTGGTTCCATTCCCAAGAGACTAAACCGTGAAGATCAAGACCGACGAAATCACTTCCATTATCAAACAGGAAATCGAGCAGTTCTCCACCGAATTGGAGATCTCAGAAGTTGGCCGCGTCGTGGAGGTCGCCGACGGCATCGCGCGCATCTACGGGCTTTCACGAGCCATGGCGGGAGAGCTGCTGGAGTTTGACACGGCCGAAGGCGCGGTGATGGGCCAGGTGATGAACCTGGAGCTGGATACCGTCGGGGCGGTGATCTACGGCAATTTCCTGGCCGTGCGCGAAGGCGACACCGTCAAGTCCACCAACCGACTGCTGGAAGTTCCGGTCGGTGAAGGCATGCTGGGTCGGGTCGTCGATCCCTTGGGTCGAGCGATGGATGGCGGACCGCCCATCGACACCGGCGGCGTGACCCGCAAGCTCGATATCGTCGCCCCCGGCATTGCGTATCGCCAACCGGTGAAGGAGCCGTTGCAGACCGGCATCAAGGCGATCGACTCGATGATTCCCATTGGCCGGGGCCAGCGCGAGCTGATCATCGGCGATCGCAAGACCGGCAAGACAGCCATCGCGGTGGACGCCATCATCAATCAGCGCGGTTGGTGGGGCACGCCGGAGGCGGTGGTCTGCATCTACGTCGCCATCGGTCAAAAGGCGTCGACGGTGGTGGGCGTAGTTGAGACGCTCAAAGAGCACGGTGCGATGGACTATACGATCGTGGTCATTGCCGGCGCCGCCGATCCCGCTCCGATGCAGTACATCGCGCCGTACGCCGGTTGCGCAATGGGCGAGCACTTCATGTGGCAGGGCAAGGAAGGTAAAACGCCCAAGCACGTACTGTGCGTGTACGACGATCTGACGAAGCAGGCGCATTCGTATCGCCAACTTTCGTTGCTACTGCGGCGGCCGCCCGGGCGCGAGGCCTATCCGGGCGACGTGTTCTATCTGCACAGTCGCCTGCTGGAGCGCGCCACCAAGCTCGCCGATCAACACGGCGGCGGTTCGCTGACGGCCTTGCCGATCATCGAGACGCAGGAAGGCGATGTGTCGGCGTACATTCCTACAAACGTCATCTCGATCACCGACGGGCAGATTTACCTCCAGCCGGAACTGTTCGCAGCCGGTACACGACCGGCCATCAACGTCGGGATCTCCGTCAGCCGTGTGGGCGGCAACGCGCAGATCAAGGCGATGAAAGAGGTCGCCGGTTCGCTGCGCTTGGACTTGGCGGCGTACCGGGAGTTGGAAGCGTTCGCCCAGCTCGGCACCGACCTGGATGCGACCAGCCAACGGCAGCTCGATCGCGGCGGGCGAATGGTGCAGTTACTCAAGCAGGATCAATACATCCCGTTCGACGCCATCGACCAGTGCATATCGATCTTCGCTGCGGCGAACGGCTTTCTCGACGATCTGAACCTCGCTGCGGTTCATCCGTTTGAGCGTGACTTGTTGGAGTTCTTCGCCGGACCAAAGAAGGATCTGCGAGACAAGCTGGCCGACACCAAGTCGTTCAAGGGTCTCGAAGAGGACTTCACCGCTGCCTTGCGCGACTTCAAAGCCAACTGGTCGCCGCCAAGCGGCAGTGCCTAGCGTGAGCGCCTAGAGTTGCCTATGAACCCCGGGACGGCCCCACGTATCCGCGAGGAGGCACTGCTGATCTTGCACGGCCACGGAGCGATTCTGGAGATTGCCCGCGAGATATCGGATTTACTGCGCGCCGAGAATCTAGACGGCGTGATCATCGGCGGCGTTGCGGTCACGCTGCACGGACATGTTCGCACCACCGTCGACGTCGATCTTTATGTAGCAGATACGGTTCGGGTCGGAGCGGCCCTGTCCCGCCATGGCTTCAGCTTCGATGCCCAGGCGAAGCAATTCGTCAAGAACGATGTGCCGGTCCACCTCGTGACCATAAGCCAACTCAAAGTCGCACCGAGATCAGTTCAGGACATCGAGGGAATCCGCACCGTCGCGCTTGCCGACCTGATCAACATGAAGTTGCGAAGCGGAACCCAGGATGTCCTGCGGGCGCAGGATCTCGCCGATGTGATCGGGCTGATTCGCGCCAATCGGCTCGAATCGGCGTTTGTCACACAAATAGACAAGGAGCTCCGCCGGGAGTTCCGCAAGCTGGCGAAGGCCGTTGCGGGAGAATCCGACGAACCGTAGTTCACCCCTCGCGCCGATCGGAAAGGGCTCCGTCGACGGCTAGCGCGGCGAACCACGAGGTCGCGTATAGCGTAGGGCTGGGAGTTGGACGCCCGGCCGCCGCATTACCTTCAGATCGAGCAGCGATTGGTTCGTAATTTGCCGATTCCCGTGCGGTCGTCGGGCCGATAGATTCTCGGCGAGGTCACCGAAACAATGAGCCACGAGGTCCATCTTTCAGCAGCGCTCGGTGCGGTTCGGCACGCATGCCGGGTGGCCCGCGCGGTCCAACGCGACCTGGCGCAGGTTCGTGAAATCACCAAGGATGATCGAAGCCCCGTCACCGTGGCCGACTTTGCGGTTCAGGCGATCGTAGCGATGGCGATCCATAGCATCGACCAAGAGATGCGGATCGTGGGCGAAGAGCATGCCGGCGAACTGCGCCGCGATGAACATGCAGCCGTGCTTGACGCAGTGGTTGCGGCGGTCCGCACCTATCGACCGGACGTCTCGGCGGACGAAGTGCTCGACGCGATCGATACGTGCAATCACGACCCCGATGGAAGCGGGGACGCCTACTGGGCGCTTGATCCTATCGACGGGACGAAGGGGTTTTTGCGCGGACAACAATACGCGATCGCCCTGGCCCGAATCGAGAATGGTCGCGTTGTCCTGGGCGTAATGGGATGTCCCAATCTGCCGGCTGATTCTTCGCAGCCGCTCGATAAGCCGGATGCGCACGGCACGATCTACAGCGCCGTACATCAGGGCGGGGCATGGGAGCTTCCCGCGGACGACCCGAGCGCGCAGCCCAACCCCATCGCAGCCGCAACTGAACCGATAGGCGAAGGACTGCGCATCTGCGAGTCCGTGGAGAAGGCGCACTCCAAGCGCAGCGATGCAGCGCGAATCGCCGAGACTTTCGGCGGTCCGGCGCGGCCCGTGCGTTTGGATAGTCAATGCAAGTACGCGGTGGTGGCGCGCGGCCAAGCCGACGCCTATCTTCGGAGGCCGACGAGCAGCACGTATGTCGAGAAGATCTGGGATCATGCCGCGGGCAGTATCATCGCCACCGAGGCGGGGGCGGTTGTCACGGACATCAATGGCGCGGCACTGGACTTCACGCACGGACGGCAGTTGGAGACGAATCGCGGCGTCGTTTGCGCTGTGCCGCACGTGCACGGACGGATCATCGAGGCGATCGAAAGACTTGGAATTGGCGCGACGGTCTAGGCGCAGACACCGGCCGCCGAGGGCGCATCGATCATCATGACGTTCGCACCTGAAGCATGGTTCACGATCGTCATCATCGGATTGGTCATCGCAGCGCTGATGACGAATCGGATCAGTGTCGACGTCGCGATGCTCGGCGGGCTGACGTTGTTGATGGTCGGCGACTTTGTCTTCAGCGAGGTGCTGGGGAGG
>JADFGE010000079.1 GCA_022567855.1 Planctomycetota bacterium
GTGGCGAGGCGAAACGACCGGCAGCTCGACACCGTTGGCACTGGATGTTTCTTCGGTGACGCGCTCCGCCAGCACGGCCATGTCCTGTTGGCGAGTGGCCAGCGCACGCCACAGCGACGGATCGGCGGTCGCCAACTGCTCGAAGCGCTGCTGGTCTTCGGCCGTCGCTTCCAGATCAATGATCCGTCCAATGAGAACGTCAGCCTCGACGGCATCGTCTGGGGAAGGATCGTGGCCGGGTGATGTGTCGGTGTTATTCTGCATGCCGAACCCCCACAAGGGATCAACGTTGAAGATGCTATTGATCTTGCTCGCGTTTGGATTTTGAGTCTTCGGGAAATTCCTCACCGACTTCCTCGCGCAGCATACGCCGAGCGCGGGCAAGACGGGTTTCAACGGTGGTAATGGGCAGATCGAGCACCTCGCTGATCTGCTGATAGCTCAAGGCGCGGACGCATCGCAGCAAAAGCGGCTCGCGGTACGTCATGGGAAGGCTCAAGGCCTGCTCCAGGAGGCGGTGGGCGGCGTCAAGCTGGGCGAGCTGGTGGGGCGCATCGTGGTCGGGGGAAACCGGCTCGGAGATCGAGCCTGGATCGACCTGATCAGTGTCGTCGCGATACGGACCGGCGAACCGGAGTAACGATTTCGCGCTCCGCGCCGCGCCCCGGCAGACATTCAGCGTAATCTGGCGAAGCCAGGGGCGGAACGCACGGTGGTCGCGAAGGGTATGGATTTTGGAAACAAACCTCACCGCGACGTCCTGCAAAAGATCCTCGACTTCCACGGTCCGGGGTCGATGCGCCAAAATGATCGCCGCCACCCATCGCCGATGGGCTCGCCACAGCTCCTGCTGCGCCTCACGATCTCCCCGGCGAGCGGACTGGACCAACTGCTCGTCCGGGCTTTGCCGACAGGTCATTGCTACCTTACTTAGACGAGTTGCGGTATATACCCTGTCCGGAAACCAGGCCTATTTTTGTACTCGGCGTGAGCGGGCCCCGGCCGGTGACTGCTCAGGGGGCATGATACCCGCGACTCGTTTGCCCAGCTCCACCCAATGCCCACCAAGGACGATCCAACCCGATTCACGATGAGCTTCGGCGACCACCTGGAGGAGCTGCGCCGTCGGGTCCTGTGGGCGCTGGCGGCGCCGATTCCGCTCTCGGTGGTGGTGTTCATTTTCAAGGAGCCGCTCATCGAGTGGCTGTGCGCACCACTTATGAGGGTCCTCGAAGCCAACGAGCTACCCCGGCGCATGCTTGTGCTGGGACCTGCTGAGGCCCTGATGACTGCGATCAAGCTCAGTCTGATCGGGGCGGTGGTGCTCTCGGCCCCGTGGATCCTTCTGCAGGGGTGGAAGTTCATCAAGCCGGGGCTCTACCACCACGAACGTCGTTTCGTTCACTTCCTCCTGCCGGGCAGCGCGATTCTGACTGCGGCCGGCGTAGCGCTGTTGTATTACATCATGCTGCCGCTGATGCTGATGGTGCTGGTGAAATTCGGCGCCGCGTTGCTGCCGGGGATGAACGACGAAGCACAAGACCCGCGTGTTCAAGCGGTGCTGAAAACCCTTGACGAGGTGCCGATTCGGGTCAATCCACCGAACTCGGTTCAACCTGGGGACGCGTGGATCGATTGGGAGAAGCAGGAGCTGCAAGTTGCGGTTGCAGT
Source organism: Planctomycetota bacterium (assembly GCA_022567855.1). Lineage (GTDB taxonomy): Bacteria > Planctomycetota > Phycisphaerae > Phycisphaerales > SM1A02 > JADFNO01. The sequence goes on from JADFGE010000079.1 coordinate 1,672, forward strand.
CGAGCCGGTCCCAGAGCCTGATGCAAACGAGGCGCCGAGCGGTGGCGCGGCGGCGAGCGGTGTCGAGATCATCGGCGTTCCCGGTGGTCCGATGATGTCGCAGGAGTTTCGCCTCGGTGCGTACCTCGATTTCGTTATGCTGTTGATCCTGGCGATCTCCATCGCGTTTCAGATGCCGTTGGTGATCCTGCTCCTGGGTTGGGTGGGTATTGTGCGGATCGAGACGCTCCGGACCAAACGAAGGTATGCGCTGTTCATCTGCGGCGTGATCGCAGCGGTGATCACGCCGGCTGACGCCTTGTCGATGCTGATGATGCTCGTGCCGCTGTATGGGCTCTATGAGTTGGGGATTATTCTGCTGGTGCTGGCCCCAGCTCAGGCGGTGGCTGAGGGCTCGGTGCTGAGTTGGCGGCGGTCTCATAAGTCGCCGGACGAGGCCGAACAGGACGGCAAACCGTCACAAACCAAACGCCCAGACGACAGAACCCCGCCAGACGGAGAGTCTTCACATCCAGAAGCCGATGAGCCGGAGGACCGCTCGTAATGTGTTGCGGGCGACCAGCTCGGCCCCGGGTCGCGTCGGCTTCGGCTCGACTTGGACGACTGGGTAGACTCCGGAGGGTGTTAAGAATGGCCCAGCTACGACTGGCCAGGGACCGTGATCCGAACGTCAGCGCGATCGACATGGCGATGATGGAACGGGCGATCGAGTTAGCGCAACAAGCGGCAGCGCGCGGCGAGGTGCCCGTCGGGGCGGTCGTGTATCGAGGCAACACGATCCTTGCCGAGGCGGCGAACAACCGCGAGGCGACGCGCGATCCGGTCGGCCATGCCGAGCTGTTGGCCATGAGCGCGGCCGGCAAGGCGCTGCACGATTGGCGGTTGAGCGACTGCACGTTGGCCGTCACGCTCGAACCCTGCCCGATGTGTGCCGGGGCGATGGTGAACGCCCGCCTCGATCGGGTGATCTACGGCGCGTCCGACCCCAAAGCCGGCGCCTGTAAGACGCTGTTTCGCATTCCCACGGACAAACGGCTGAACCACGAGGTAACCGTGATCGACGGCGTACTGCGTGAGCGGTGTAGCAACCTGCTGAAGGACTTCTTCAAGCGCCGCCGCGCCCAAAACCGCGCCCGCCTCTCCCGCAGCGCCTAAAACCCGCCAAACCCCACCGATCACCTCTCGTTAACCTCATATTCCCATAAAAGGGGTCGGGAGTCGTTTTCGGGGGGTTGAGGCTTCCACGAGACGGTAGTATTGATCATTAGCGACGAGTTTTGCGAGGACGGCCGGGCGCTCGAATCGTGGCCTCAAGACCCAGGCGCTTGACTTGGCGTCTGGCCCATTGTGGTTGACCAAAGGGCCGTCCTCTGGCCACGCACTGTCGAATCTGCGCCAGTTCTCGCTCGGTGTGAGGTTGATTCACGAGCTGAATCCAATCGCGAGGTCGTCGGCCGGCTGACTCAGGCAGCGGGCTCAGTAGCGATCGGCCGCGCTCGTCGCCGTTTGACCAGCGCCAGAGGCTCGACCACTGCCAATCCTCCGCTCGTCGAACGAGATTGGCTCGCAGGGGATTGCGTTCTACGTACCGCACAACGGTCCAAAGATGGTTGTCATCTTGCACTGGAAACGCTTTGAACCTTCCCTGGTAAATGGGGCCGGTACCGGTAGTCTTGAAGTGAGCGTGCCATCGCTGGGCATGTGTCAACGTAAGCCAGCGCATGAACTCGGAGACCTGGTCGTCGTGTCCCTGCCGCGGCCAAACGACCAGATGCCAGTGGTTCGGCATCAGGCAGTACGACAGGATCCGGATCGGCTCGCGGTCGTGAGCTTCCTCAAGCACACGCTCAAACGCCTCGTAATCCGCATCACGTTTGAACAGCCGTTCGCGTCTGACCGCTCGGTTCAACACGTGGTAGACCATCCCTCCGACAATCGAGCGAGCTCGCCTGGGCATCACCGAACGATACCCCATGCCCGGCTCGGAGTCAATAAACGACTCCCGACCCCTTTTATGATATGTTGGGGTGAGAGAGATACGCGGGCGGGGAAATACTGTTCTTCGACGACGCCGAGGAGAGCGTGCGGGCGGCCCGAGCGGTGGGTTGGCGAGCGGAGCGCATCGATCCTGCCGGCGACACGGCCCGACAGATGACCGGAGCACTCGCGGAACACGGCGTAGCAGTGTGATCAACCGGGACTGAAACTTGCGGTCTCGTCGATCGCGATCCGCATGATCTCGCGCAGGAGCACGGTGGCGTAGGCGCCGCGCGGCAAGTCGAAGGCGAGATGGATAAAGTTCCCCCCTTCATCGACACCGCTGTCAAGCTCGACGTTGGCGATCGGAACCCGCATCGCGCGCCGTGCGCCGTGTACGCCATAACCAACTTGCATGAGCGCATCAAGTGGAACACCGGTCGCTTGCAGCGCGCGAATTTCCACCTCGTCGACCGAACCGGCGGCGCGAGTCATCCCCGATCCAGACAGCGGGCCCGAGGGGGAAATCTCAAACCGCTCGAGCCGCCGTGCCAACTCGTCGCCCTCCATTTCCGCGGCGGTGACCGCAAACACACTGCGACTGTCGTGCTTCCACGCCAGATCACCTTCTACCAGTGTCAGCAACGTACCTTTTTGGAGCCGCTCATCCAGCACGCGGTTGAAAATCGCGGATTGCAAAGCACTAATCCAGAACGCAAGGGGGGTTTGACCGAGCGCGTGGCATACTCCGTGCAGGCTCTTGCCGTCGCGCAGCGACCGGCTTGCGATCAGCTCATTCCGGTTGGCCACAGTCCATTGTCGGGCCGCTTCGGTGTATTGCCCCTGATCGTACAGCGCCCGACGCTCGCCTTGATACTCCGGGAACGGCGTACCGGTCGCGCCCAGCAGTTCGTCGAGCAAGCCCTTCCAATCCTTGCGCACGATTGCGGCGCCGAGGATCTGGTTGTTGCAGCGATACCCGAATCGTTGGACGCCGAAATAGTTGGGCATTCCCGTCCGTTGGAGCTGATCCAGGCACCGCTTCACGGCGGTGATGCTCAACGGATCCACCTCCCGGATTCGGATGGAGAACCGATTCCCGCGCAGATGGCCGCGGCGGATCTTGTTCGTGTGCCGGCGGGCCCAGAGCACGTTGATTCGTTCGTGATCAATCTCAACGCTGGGCGGATCGTCCAGAAGATGGATTGAAACGGTCTGTCGCGTGATGGCGGCCTTGTCCTTCATCCCGGCGTAGCCGATGTTGATTTCCTTGACTTGGAATTGTCTGCGCAGGCAACTCATCAGCTCCACGTGCGAGACGCTGGTCTTTTCTATGCGCAGATACAGATGCTCCCCCTCGCCGCACGGCTCATACAGCGGTATTTCCTCGACGACGAAATCCGCCGGCTCGGACTTGATCACGCCGCCTGTACCGGTTCCCTGGGTCAGGTATTGCTGCGGCAGCGGGTTCACGATGCCCATCGTCCCGGTGCTCACGACCTGACGTCTCCTCGTGCCGCGTGACTACTCCCAATCCTCGTCCTCATCGTCGGCCTCCAAGTCGAAACCCGACGACGCGTCCGACTCCGTCTGCAACAGCACGTGCTCAGCCACGTAGATCGGCGCGTCCTGCGCCACACCGAGCGCAATGGCATCGGACGGCCGGGAGTCCACCTCGATCTCTTGACCATCCTGTTCAATGATGAGTTTCGCAAAGAACGTGCCATCAATCAGATCGTTGATCACGATCTCTTTGAGCCGTCCCCCCAGATGCCCGATGATCGTCGCCAACAGATCGTGCGTCTGAGGCCGGGGAATATCGATCCCCTTCAGCCGCCGCTCGATCGCGAACGCTTCCGGCAGCCCGATCACGATCGGGAAGGTGCGATCGCCGTCCACCTCGCTCAGTTCAATGATCTGCATGTCGGTCATCTCGCGGATGAAGATCCTTGAGAGTTCCATACGGACGGCCATGAGGTTCCTCCAGGCAAAGCAAGCACCGTATCGTGTTCACTTCGCGGGCTTGGGGCAAGCGGTCGAGGCAGATTCTCATAGTTTAGCCCGGCGGATTGTCGAGGCCGTTGAGTTGCTCCAACGCCAGCAGCAGGGCCTGCGTTCCCCGCCGGCCGTGCCCCAGGGCCTTCACCGCCTCATAGAGCTGCCGGGCAAGCGCCAAGCCGGGCACGGCCAGCCCCATCCGCGCTGATTCTTCCAGGGCGATCGACAAATCCTTGATGAAATGCTCGACATAGAAGCCCGGCTCGAAATCACGGCGGACCATGCGAGGCCCCAGGTTGTTGATCGTCCACGAGCCAGCCGCCCCTGATCCGACCGACTCGATCACCCGCAGAGGATCGAGCCCGGCCTTGTCGGCATACAGCAGGCCCTCACAGACGCCAATCATGGTGGCCCCAATGAGGATTTGATTGACCATTTTGGTGTGCTGACCAGCCCCGGGGCCGCCCTGGAGGATCACCTGCCGCCCCAGGACCTTCAACAGGGGCTCGACGGCCGTGAACGCATCCTGCTCGCCGCCGGCCATGATCGAGAGCGTCGCCTCTCGGGCCCCCACGTCCCCGCCGCTGACCGGGGCGTCGATACTGCCCACGCCCTTGGCGGACGCCTGCTGGGCGATGTCCGCCGCCAGGCTCGGGCGACTGGTGGACATGTCCACGATGTACTTCGGCGGGTGCTGCGACATCAGCGTGCCGTGCGGACCCAGATGCACGGCCTCGACATCCGCGGGAAACCCCACCATCGAGAAGGCGACGTCGGCACCGTCAGCCGCCTCGGCCGGACTGTTCGCCCATGCTGCACCTTTATCGAGCAACGGCTGCGCCTTGGATTTCGTCCGCGAATGGACAACCACCTCATGCCCGGCCTCGAGCAAGTGCCCGGCCATGGCCGCGCCCATCACCCCCGTGCCGATCCATCCGATGCGATGCGTCTGCTGTGCCATGACTGTGATGTACCAGAGATTGCGTCGCTTGTGGAATGTGTGGCTGGATTGTTGTCCTGCGATCATTAGCCCAAACGTGTCTCATTTGAGCATTTGCCGCAGCCACGGCGAGGCGAGTACACTCGTCGGACGTGTTGCAGCGCAGTTCTCAACGATCTTCGCGCGACTCGTCGTTTGATTGAAAAGGCAGGATTTGCGGCTCGGAGACCTTGCATGACCTACGTCGTGGCTGAACCTTGCATCAAGTGCAAATACACGGATTGCGTCACCGTCTGCCCCGTCGATGCGTTTCGCGAAGGTGCGAACTGTCTCGTCATCGACCCGGACGTTTGCATTGACTGCGACTTGTGTATCCCTGAATGTCCGGTCGACGCGATCTTTGCCGAGGATGATGTACCCGAGGAGTGGGCTGAATACCTGGAGCTGAACGCTCGATTGGCAACCGAGTGGCCGGAGATCTCGGTGATGAAGGATGCGCCGCCGGATGCGGACGAGTTCGCCGCGGTGAAAGACAAGCGCGATATGCTCGATGAGACACCGGCGGAAACGAGCTAGCGATCAGCCGGACAATGACCGAACCGCTCACCAACGAAACGGAGGCTGGCATGGACTGTGAATTAGCAAGCCGCGAGTGCGTGCCGTGCAAGGGCGGGACGCCGCCGTTGTCCGAGGAGAAAATCGAACAGTTGCTGGGCGAACTGAACGGATGGACGGTGCAACAGGAATACCATCTCACGAAGTCGTTTAGCTTCCCCGACTTTGCGAAGGCCCTAGCCTGCGTCAACCGAATCGGGGAGATCGCCGAGCAGCAAGGCCACCACCCGGACCTCTACCTTGCGTGGGGCAAGGTGAAGATGGAAGTCTGGACGCACAAGATCCATGGCCTAACCGAAAGTGATTTCATCTTCGCCGCCAAAGTCGATGCCGCGCTGGGAGAGCTTGGCGAAGCAGAAGCGTAATCCCAAGGTGGCGGCGCTTCACGGTAACGAAACAATACCGCCGTTAGCCGCCGGCTCGGCCGGGGGAATCCTGCGCGCGTCGATCGTCCAACCCGGTTCGTCTCCGGGCAGAGCCCGGGGCTTTTGAGTCCTGTGAATGGAATGTTCGATGGCTGCCTTCAGTCTACGCCGATCTCTCCCAGCCGCACATGAATATGTGCGGGCGCCCGCGGATATGCATCCGCGGCTGGTACGACTGACCTCGTCGAACACTACGAACACAGGACTCAATAAACGATGAAGACGATCATTGAGCCGTTCCGAATCAAGTCCGTCGAGCCGATTCGAATGACCACGCCTCGACAGCGCCGCCAGTATCTTCGCCAAGCTGGCTACAACCTCTTCCGTATACCGGCTGCGCACGTGGTCATTGATCTTCTGACGGACTCCGGCACGGGGGCGATGAGCAGTGAACAGTGGGCCGGCGTGATGCGCGGCGACGAGTCGTATGCCGGCGCGTCAAGTTACTATCGGTTTCTGGAGGTAGTCGAGCAGCTCACTGGGATGCGCAACATATTGCCCACCCATCAGGGCCGGGCGAGCGAGCGAATCCTCGTGGAGGTGATGATCGGTAGCGGGCAGGCCGGGCGCGGCCGGTTGGTGCCCAACAATGCACACTTTGACACCACTCGCGCCAACATCGAGCACAGTGGCGCCGAGGCCGTCGACCTGCTGACATCGCAAGGCACATCGCCGACGCATCTCGCGCCGTTCAAAGGAAACATGGACCTCGCCAAGCTCGAGACCCTGCTGGATGAGCGCGCTGACGATGTCCCGTTCGTGATGCTTACCATCACCTGCAACAGCAATGGCGGCCAGCCCGTCTCGTTGGAGAACATTCGGGCGGTGCGGGCGTTGTGCGATCGCTACGGCAAGTCATTGTTCCTCGACGCCGCTCGTTTTGCCGAGAATGCCTGGTTCATCAAACAGCGCGAGCCGGGGCGGGCCGGTCAATCGGTCAGTCAGATCGTCCGTGAGATGTTCGAGTTAGCCGACGGGGCCACGATCTCGGCCAAGAAGGACGGGTTGGTCAACATCGGCGGCGTGTTGCTCATCCGCGACGATGCGCTGTTTCGGAAGGCGTGCGACCTGCTGATCCTCACCGAAGGGTTCGTTACCTACGGCGGTCTGGCCGGGCGAGACCTCGAAGCCATGGCCGTCGGCTTCCGGGAGGTGCTCGACGAGGACTATCTGCGCTACCGCATCCGGTCAATCCAGTACATGGGCGAGAAGCTGCTGGCGGGCGGCGTGTCCATCGTGCAGCCGCCGGGCGGTCATGCGATCTACATCGATGCGACGGACTTCTGCCCTCATATTCCCAAGATGCAGTTCCCCGGCCAGGCCGTGGCCTGCGGCCTGTACGAACTGGGCGGCATTCGCAGTTGCGAGATCGGCTCGGTCATGATGGGTGAGCTCGCCGTGATGGAGTCGGTGCGACTGGCCGTCCCGCGTCGCACCTACACGCAGTCCCACATCGACTACGTGATCGAGGTCGTGCTGGCGCTGAAGACAAAGGCCCGCCAATTGCGCGGCTTTCGGATCATCGAGCAGCCCCAAGCCCTGCGGCACTTCACAGCGCGGTTCGAGCCGGTGTGACGCCCTCCCCCCGGAAGCCCAAGTTCCAGTCGCCTGCTTCCGGCCGGAATCAACCGTGACGCGCCGAGTCTTGCCCCAGGACAGCTACGTGGAGGTCCTGTCGAGCCGCTTGGGGGCGGGCGGGTGTGCCCAGCTTGAGAGCGAGGTCCGTTCGCCGGGAAGCGGCGGCTCGCTCCGAATGCCAACTAACTCCTGCCAAGTGCCTATTGTCTTCGTCCTTTTTACGGACACAGCTCCCGTCGGCGGGTTTCATGGGGGTTGAGAGACACAGCCGATGTCAGTAACAGTGATCACGCTACCGCGGCAATACCACATCGATTTCTTCCAGGAGCACCTGGCCGACCTCCCCCTTGCCGGCAAACGCGTCCTGGAGATTGGGGGCGGGATTGGGCAGGTGCTCCACATGCTGCAGGATCACGAGCCGGCGATTGATGAGCTGGTGGGGATCACCAACAAGATTGACTACG
>JADFGE010000080.1 GCA_022567855.1 Planctomycetota bacterium
TCGCGGCTTTACATTTGGTATGATCGACACGATGCCGCGCACCATCGGATATCACGTTGTCAAATCGGGGTACGGGTTGTGGTTGCCGGGCGACGACCGTGGATCATGGTCGGAGGCATGGGACGCCGAGATTGGCTTTATCGAACCGCACGCGCTGCACGAGGGCGATCCCGTTCGACAGCGCATGGCCCAGGAGCGGATGATCCATCCGCCGGTGCATCTGACGGATGCGATGATGGACGCCGTTGCCGCTGCTCTTGCGTCATGCGTTGATCAATCGGGCGGCGGCCTGTCGATTGTCGCGGTTACAATCCAACCCACGCACATGCACCTGTTGATCCCATATTCCGGGCGTGATATCCACGGTACCGCGCGTTGGATCGCCGATCAGACGACCAAGGATGTTCATCGGAACACCGACCACCTCGGCCCGATTTGGTCCAAGGGAAAGTGGTGCTCGTACGTGTTCGATCAGTCGCATTGGCACAACGCGATGCAGTACATCCAACGACATGATCCAGCGGCACGGCTATTGTCGTTCGTCACCCCCATGTAAAGCCGCCGGCAGTGCCGGCGGGAAACGCGCCCGTCACCGCGATTGACTCCCGTTCGTCGCGAGCCGCTGCTCGCGGCTTTACAACGGACCCGCGTCGGTAAAGCGGCCGGCAGTGCCGGCGGGAAACGCGCCCGTCACCGCGATTGACTCCCGTTCGTCGCGAGCCGCTGCTCGCGGCTTTACAACGGACTCGCGGCTTTACATGTCGTGTCGCATCGCTCATTTCCTCTACCATGTTCCCATGCCGATCACCGACATCGATCGTCGTTTGTGTGATTTGATCGACGCCCGTGCGGATCAATTGCTCGTGCAGCTTGTTGAGCACGTCGCCATCCCCACCGGGTACAACTACACGACCGGATTGGATCGGTACCGCGATGTACTGATCCATCGACTTTCTGCCATCGGCGCCGTCATCGAGCACATTCCGGGTGATCCGCGCCCACAATGGCTTGAGCAACCGGGCCCGGGATCTGCATCACCTGCATCACAGGCGTCGATCCCGCCGGTGGTGTTGGCAAAGCACCATTCAGGAACGTCGCCTTCCATACTGATCGTCGGCCATCTCGACACCGTTCACGATCCGCACGGATCGTTCCGCGAACTTTCGATCGATCACAAGGCGGGCATTTGCACGGGCCCCGGCTGTGTGGACATGAAGGGCGGCGTGCTGATTGCGATCACCGCGCTGGAAGTCCTGGCCGAAGCCGGCGTTGACCTGAACTGGACGGTGCTTCTCAATAGCGACGAAGAGATGGGTTCGTTTCACTCTGAAGCGGCGCTGCGCGAAGCCGCGAGCGGCCATGATTTGGGTATTGTGCTGGAGCCGGCGCTCGCGGATGGATCGCTGGCTATCGAGCGCATGGGCTCGGGCCAATTCAAGATCGAAGTTCACGGCCGATCCGCCCACGTCGGTCGAGCGTTTGCCGATGGCGAAAGCGCCGTCAACAAACTGGCCCAGATCATCACCGCATTGAGCACACTCGCTGATCCCGATCACGGGATGATCGTGAATATAGGCCCCTTACAAGGCGGTACTGCGACCAACATCGTTGCCGATTACGCGGCATGTTGGGGGAACGTGCGCTTCGGAGATGCCCAAAAGGCCGACCAACTCGCGGTTGCGATCGATGCACAATCGACGTCCGCCGATGCGATGCCGCGGGTGATTGTGCATCGAAATTGGAACCGTCCCGCCAAGCCGCAGACCGAGGCGGTGCGCCAGTTCGCGCAGGCGGCGGCGGCGACGGCCGACGATCTGGATCAGTCGCTGCCGTTCGCCTCAACCGGCGGCGTTTGCGATGGCAACATCCTTCAGGCCGTGGGCCTGCCCACGCTCGACACGCTCGGCGTTCGTGGCGGGAACCTGCACCGCCCCGACGAGTTCGTCGAGCTATCAAGCCTGGTCGAGCGCTGCCAACTCCTGGCCGTGCTGCTCGCGAGAATCGCTGACGGGCGTGTGAGAATCCCTGCCCGCTAAGCGATTGCGACGGTGGCGGTCCACACGCTCCGCCGATAAAGAAGATCAGCCGGTCGATGTCGGATAGGATGCGCCGGCGTCTTTGATCGAACCGGCACGCCCGGTGGAGTACGTCTTGACCATGACCCCTCGCACGTCAGAAATCACCGCCGCCAAAGCACTGGCCCAAAGCGCGGGCCTCAACGACGCGATCCAAACGATTATCGCAGAATTGGTCGAGGTCCAGTCGACGCTCGTTGGTGCTCGCCCCGCCGTAGATGATCTGAAACAGTCATACGAAGATGCCCTGGCGAAGTACGGTGAATTACGCGGTCGCCCGGCGCTGTACCCCTATATCGGCTCCGGCATCGGGAACGGCCCGCTGGTAGAGTTGGCGGACGGATCGGTCAAGTGGGACATGATCAACGGCATCGGCGTCCACATGTTCGGGCACGGCGACCCGGACTTGATCGAAACCGCGCTCCGAGCCGCGCTGAGCGACGTCGTCATGCACGGCAACCTCCAGTTCAACGCTGAGGTGATCGACTTCGCAGAGTTGATCGTCGCCGAGGCGAGTCGAAGCTCCGATCTCAAGTATTGTTTTCTCACCAACTCCGGCACCATGGCCAACGAATCGGCGCTGAAGGTGTGCGCGCAGAAGCACGATGCCGCGCCGCGCGTCCTCGCCTTCGCTGACAATTTCATAGGGCGATCCACCACGATGTCGCAGATCGGCGACTCATCCGCGAATCGTGTCGGCGTTCCGCTGAATGTACAGGTTGACTACATGCCGTTTTATGATCCCGAGCACGGTGATCGCTCAACGGAGTACGCCCTGCGCCAATTGCAGCAATACATCCACCGCTATCCGAATCAGCATTCGTGCTTCGTGATGGAACTTGTGCAAGGCGAGGGCGGGTTCAACATCGCGCCGCGCGAGTTCTTCGTCCCGTTGATGGAGGCGTGCAAAGCCAACAACATCGCAGTGTGGATCGACGAGATTCAGACTTTCGGACGCACCAACGAAATGTTCCACTTCGATGCGTTGACGCTCGGCGAATACGTGGATGTGGTCACGATCGGAAAGATGAGTCAGATCTGCGCGTGTCTGTACACCGAGGCGTACAACCCCAAGCCGGGCTTGCTCAGTGGGACGTTCGTCGGCTCGGCCGTCGGGTTGCAGGTCGGTCGCCGATCACTACAACGCCTGCGCGAGGGCGGGTACTACGGTCCCAACGGGAAGATCGCAAAGTTACACCGTGCGTTTTGTGAACATGCCGAGGCGCTCGTTACCCAGCACCCGGAGTGGTTCAGTCCGATTCCGCACGCAAGCGGGTTCTACGGCGGCGTGGGCGGGATGATGCGTATGACGCCCTTCGGCGGTAACAAGAAGACGATTACCAGTGTACTACGAATCATGTTCGACGAAGGCGTGATTGCGTTTTACTGCGGCCACGATCCGTATCACATCCGGTTCCTCCCCCCCGTCGGAGTGATGGAGCCGCAACAGTTTGACGATGTGTTCGAGATCGTCGAGTCCTCGTTCGCCAAAGCCGCATCTTAGTCTCCCTAACCCCTAACTCCTGATCCCCGACTCCTTCCCCCACTCATGTTCCTTATTCGCCAAACCACGGTCGACGACGCATCCACGCTGCTGAAGCTGGCGAAGATGGTGCACTTCATCAATCTGCCCGCTGATCCGGACATCATTCGCACCAAGATCGTGCGGTCGCGCAAGAGTTTCGCCGGCAAGGCTGACAGCGATCGTGAGCGCGAGTTCATGTTTGTGATTCAGGACACGGAAACCGGGAACGTGATCGGGACGTCATCGATCGTGTCCGTGGTCAGTTGGCCGGGTCATCCCCATACGTACTTCCAAGTCAGGAAGCGCGAGCACTACAGCGACGACCTTCAGACCGGTCAGGTGCACACCACCCTCGAATTCGGAACAGACGAAACCGGGCCGTCGGAGATCGGCGGCTTGATCCTCGGGCCGTCATACCGCGGCCACAAAGACAAGCTCGGTATGCAGTTGAGCCTGGTCCGATTCCATTTCATTGGCCTGAACCGCCGGTGGTTCGCCGATCGCATCCTCGCCGAGATGATGGGTCCGCTCACCCCGGATAGCCGCAATCTATTGTGGGAGTATCTCGGCCGGCGATTCATCAACCTCAGCTTCACCGAGGCCGACCGGTTCTGTCAGCGCTCAAAGGAGTTCATCACGTCGTTGTTTCCCAAGGGCGAGATTTATCTGTCGCTCCTACCACCGGAGGCGCGCAACCTTGTCGGCCGAGTCGGCAGCGAAACGGAACCGGCGAAACGACTTCTTGAACGGATCGGGTTTTCGTATGAGGGGCGCATCGATCCGTTCGATGCCGGGCCATACCTTGAGGCGAACGTCGATGACATCTCCCTGGTCAATACGACCAAATCCGTCACGCTGAAAGGGACAGGGACGAAATTCTCCAGCGTTGGCTTTGTCAGTACACATGGCGCTGCCGGCTTCCGCGCGATGCGATGTGGGTTCGACGAATCGGCCGACGGCGTGTCGATTCCAGCGGAGGTCGCCGACCTGTTGGGCGCGAAGCCCGGCGATTCGATCGGATTGACGCCGTTGCCTTCATCCAAGCCGAAGACGCCTGACAATAAATCGGCCGACGAACGTGCAGCCTCAAGCAGTTCGCCCGAGGCCGTGCGGTGACCGATGCCCTCGCTCATCCACCCAGTGATTATGTCGGCGGCCGTTTCCTGCCAATCGCAGGCGATTCGATCGTCTCGACGAACCCGGCCGAGCCGCAGCACGTCATCTGGCAGGGCGCGCCGAATCTCGATCATATCGATGCGGCAGTAGAGGCTGCGCGTCAAGCGCTTCCCCATTGGTCAAGCATCTCGATTGATGAGCGTGTGGCTGCGCTTCGTCGATGGCAACACGTTGTGCGCGATAATGCCGATCGTCTCGCTGAACTAATCACCAACGAGATGGGTAAGACGCTTGCGGAATCGCGCTTCGAAGCACAGGCGGTCGCAGGGAAGGTGGACGTCACGCTCGACGAGATCAGCGTCGCGCGGGTGCGTGAGTACGAAGTGCAGGTCAATGAAACACGTGCCGGTCATTGCCGATTCAAACCGCACGGCGTGATGGCGGTCATTGGGCCGTTCAACTTCCCCGCCCATCTTCCAAACGGGCATTTCGTACCCGCGATGTTGGTGGGCAACACCGTCGTCTTCAAGCCGTCGGAAAAGACGCCGGCCGTGGGGCAGTTACTCGCGGAATTGATGGACGAAGCTGAACTCCCGCCCGGGGTGTTCAACGTTGTCCAAGGCGGCGCTGATGTCGCGTCGCGCCTGGTCGAAGGCGACGGCATCGACGGCATTCTTTTCACCGGCTCATGGTCCGTGGGGCGGAAGATACTGCACGCCAATCTCGATCGCCCAGGTCGCATTGTTGCACTGGAAATGGGTGGGAATAACCCAGCCGTGGTTATGGATGACTGTCACCTGAAGCAGGCGGTCATCGAATGTGTCCGAGCATCCTTCGCTACCACCGGCCAACGGTGCACGTGTACGAGGCGGATCATCGTGCAGCGCCCGATTGCGGAGCGATTCATCCCTGCGTTTTGCAAAGCCGCCTCCACACTGCTCATCGGCCCCGGCGCTTCCGACGAGCCTGTTTTCATGGGACCGCTCATCTCCGAGGCGGCGGTGCGGGGTGTGCTTGATTTCCAACGAGACCTTGCGAGGGCCGGCGGACGGGTCCTGGTGGAAGCAACCGCGATGGATCGGGCCGGCCATTTCATCACGCCGGGCGTCGTTGAAGTTGACCGCTTCAGTCTTGATCGAGATTGCGAGGTCTTCGGTCCATTCGTGCAGATCGCGATCGTGGATGATCTCAACCACGCCATCGAGCAGGCCAACGCGACGCGCTACGGATTGGCCGCCTCGATCTTCACGACCAACGATCAGGCGTATGAGGACTTCTTCCGTGGCGTCAAGGCGGGATGTATCAATCGAAACACGGGCACGGCCGGCGCGAGCAGCACGCTTCCCTTCGGCGGGCTCGGTCACAGCGGCAACCACCGCCCCGCCGCCGCGTTCGCTGTGGACTACTGCGCCTATCCGATCGCGAACATGGTGGAAACGTCGGCTGACGTGGAGGTGCCGGGCGGTATTCATTGGGATGACCGGTGGGTGAGCTGACGGCGATGCTCTCGTTCATCATCCCGGCCTACAACGAAGAGGTGCTGATCGAAGCGACGGTCAAGCAGTTGCAAGTCTCGGCCGAGGCGCTGGGGCGTGACTACGAGATCATCGTTGTCAACGACGCCTCAACTGATCGCACAGCGCAGCTCGCCGAGGCGGCCGGCGCTCGGATCATCAATGTCAAGAATCGCCAGATTGCGGCGACACGAAATGCCGGCGCTGCCAGTGCAAATGGCGACGTGTTCATCTTTGTTGATGCGGACACGCTTGTACCTGCTGCGACACTCCGCGCTGCAATTCGTGTGCTTGATAACGGCGCGATCGGCGGGGGCGCTACGATCAAATTCAGAGGTCGACTCTCACTCGCAGCACACTTCACCGCGGCGATAGTTCAACAGCTCATGCACCTCAGTGGAACGGTCGGCGGATGCTTCATGTTCATGTCGCGCAGCGCATTCAAGGCGGTTGGCGGGTTCGACGAGGCGTTCTATGCCTCCGAAGAAGTGTGGCTCGCGATGGCGCTGCGTCGTCGAGGGCGATTCGTGGTCTTGACCCAGCATGTCCAAACGTCCGGACGCAAGCTCCGACAAAACGGCGTCTTTCAATTGCTCAAGGGTGGTGCGGTCATAATGCTCCGAGGCCCGGCAGGCGTCCGGAAACGTGACGGTTTGGATCTGTGGTACGACGGCCGGCGCGAAGAAAAGGGCCAGGACGACTGATAGAGGAAGCGACTTGCGTTTTTCGTCAAACCGCCGACCATGTCCAAATGGCTTCCGACAAGACCCCACGAACCACCTTGCCCGATGCTCGCAAGCACCCGCGGTTTGCCGGCGTGGCGACGTTCTGCCGCTTCCCGCTGATTGATTCCGTCGATCCGAGCCGCCGGCCCGTCGATTGGGCCCTGTATGGGATCCCCTTCGATGGCGGCGTGACGTACCGGCCCGGCGCGCGCTTCGGCCCCCGCGCGATTCGAGACGCCTCGCAATACATCAAGCCGGTGCATATCGAACACAACTTGAATATCGCAGAAGTATTCTCGTTGGCCGACGCCGGCGACGCCCCGGTTCATCCATACTCGTGCAAAGAAACCCTCCACGCCGCTTGCGGCTTCGCGCAAACCCTCGGCGACCCCAACCACACAAGACTCCTCTCCATCGGCGGCGACCACTCAACCGCCTACGCCAACATCCGCGCGACCTGGCAGCGCCGCGGCAAACCGGCCGGTGGCCTGGCGCTGTTACATTTCGATGCGCACCTGGATACCTATGACGTGATCTGGGACGAGAAGTGGACGCACGGTTCGCCGTTCATCCGCGCGATTGAAGACGGTTTGATCGACCCCGAGCGAATGCTCACCGTCGGAATCCGTGGTCCGGTCAATTCGGCCGACGACTTCGACTACGCTGACGAGCACGGCATCGAAGTGGTGACGTACGAGCAGTGGCGCACCGGTGATGGGAACGAGCGAGTACGAATGTTTCTCGAACGCCTCGGCGACGCTGAAACGTATCTCTCGTTCGATATCGACTGCGTCGATCCCGCCTACGCCCCCGGAACCGGGACGCCGTGCTGTGGCGGATTCACATCGGCCGAGGTCTTCGGGCTTCTGCGGCAATGTGCGGGTCTGAATCTCGTCGGGGCGGATGTGGTCGAGGTCCTGCCCGCTTTGGATCACGCGAACATCACATCCCTGCTCGCCTCGCACGTGATCTTCGAAATCCTCGCGCTCGCCGCCGCCCGAAGTAAATAAGGGGACAGGCTACTTTATGAACGGCCCTTCGGTCGACCAAGTGGGCGAAGCGTAGTCTGTAGATCGTGACGCTTGGCCGCACGCTTAACCCAACGATCATCGCCGTAGGGGCGGCCTCGCTTCACACACAGCCTCAGCGCTTCCAACTCAGCTTCGCTCTGTGGTCTGTTCACCATCTCCCGCCATCGCCGCGGACGCTGAACCGGCCAGTCAGTGAGCAGCCCCAACCGTCGGCCAGCGGTGCGCCAATACAGTGATCCGAAACGCCAGTCCTCCGCCCGCTCGACGAGGCCGGCCCTCAGTGCATTGCGCTCTATGTAGCGAATCGCCGTCAGAAAATGCTCATCTTTCTGGACTATGAACGATTTGAATCGTCCCTGCCATACGTGACCACTACTGTGATAGTGTGCATGATACCGCCGCACATGAGAGGTCATGAGCCATTGCATCCAGGTGCTCAGTTCACCATCGGCGAACGGCCGGACCATCAGATGAAAGTGGTTCGGCATTAGGCAATAGCCCAGCACCCGCATGGGGAGGCGATCGTTGGCCTCGGCGATCAGGTCGATGAACGCTTGGTAATCCTTGTCCTTGTGAAACACACGAGCACGACCATTGCCGCGATTCAAAACGTGATAACACAAGCCGCCGGCAGTTGCACGAGCTATTCTAGGCATAGTAACAGTCTATCACGGAAATCGATAGGTGTTAATAAGTAGCCTGTCCCCTTTTCTTCGCCGCTTGGGCGGGGGCGGGGACGGATTGACATCGCAGACCCTTCGTCGTTAGATAAAGTACTTAACGCGCCTCTGGCAGACGATCACGAGCCGCGTTATGCAAACAGAAAACCAAAGTTCCACATGTTAGGTGGATCAATCAAATTATTGTTATGCGGCACAACCGCGACACTGACAGGAGACACACCATGAAACGAGCCTGTTATTCTCTGTTCGTTGCCGCAACACTTGCATGGTTGCTTTCATGCAGCAGCTCCGGAAACACGTTCAACGATGGTGCGACCATCCAAACGCCGCTCACGACGGATAACCCGCGGCCCGTCCAAGGTTTCGACGATTACAGCGTGAACGTCGAGAGAATTGGCACATTAACCGTGTGCCAAGTATTCTTCAACAGCCTGCCGCCAACGTCCGACATCGCCGCCGAAGTTGTACGCAACGCCGTAGTAATGTTAGTCACAAAAGATGGCAGCCGCGAAATCTTAGCAAAGGCCTTCAACGCGTCCGGCGACGCGTTGCCAAAAACCCAGTACGGCGGCGAACTCACGTACAACCCGAGCGATGGCCAAATCCTGACGATGGACGAAAGGCTTGGGCTGCAAGCCACAGAACGCGACGAAGGAACATACTATGTCCGAGTTGAAGACTCCAGAACGGCAAGAAGCATTAGACCCGTGAGAAAGTGGTATAACGCCTCTATCGTTTTCCCAAATGACCCATCTGGAACGGAAGTAAACGCTGCTGTCCTGAAAGAAATTGAAAAGTTGAAGCCACGTGGACTGGATGTCAATGTCTACATCTACACAGGCAACAAATTCAACAAGATTACCTGGAAGCAAATCAAGGCGCCCAACGACAACTTTATGGTGGTCACTTACGTTGCCACGACGGGCGAGATTTCCCCGAACTGGAATTGGGACTAATTTGAATGCCCAAATGCCGCACAAC
>JADFGE010000081.1 GCA_022567855.1 Planctomycetota bacterium
CAGCTTCCTCGCTCGTTCCCTTCGCCGGATGAGGATCCCGGTCGGGCAAGATCGATCACAGCGATGGGGCTGGCGCGGGGATGAACGACACGTCTACTAAACAGCTCGCTCAGCCCCAGCCCCGGAACCTCACTCGATGCCCGCGAGTGTCCGGTACTCCGGTAGGAGTGCTTTGATCGTCTTGAGCTTCGTTCCTACGACCTCGTGGTCTGCTGGGCCGATCATTTCGTCAAAGGCTTGCTGGGCCAGCGCTACGCACCTGCTCGCGTGCTCTGACAGCGTCGTCGGAGACTCGGCCAGAATGACGTGACCTGCATCTACCGGCGTCAGGCTGGGGTATTGATTCCCGTCGAGAATCTGGTCTATGTCGGCCTCAGCTGAGTCGAGATAGACTGCGAGCAACTCGGTGTCGAGTTGCTCCAGGAATCTGGCACTTTTGGAGGGGTTCTGCCCCGTTTCTTGTTCAGCGCCTTGGAGGATATCGATAAGATCTTGCAGGAGCTGCAGGACGGCGTCAAGCCAATCCGCGACGGGGCCGACGCCGAGGTCGTTTGCAGAGGCACCCAGCTTGGCTTGTGTGTTAGCGAACGACGCGCCGCCCGCCTCTCGGTCAGTGGCCCCGCTGATTCCAATGATCGTGAGGAGTAGAACCGCTGCCATGAGAGCCCGCAGCGGTGATGCCCGACCCGCGCGATCGGCTGGCAAGCTCAATCTCCCGAACGTCAGCCGAACAGGTATAAGAGGAGGCGAGGTTTGGGAGCGACGATTTGTGGCAGTAGTATGTTCGCGTCTGGTACACTTATTGAGATGGGTTGATCTCATGGCGTTCTCTCCTGGGGATAGGCCGAGGTCAGAAGGGTCAGCCCGCCGCCGACCCCATACTGGAGAGAGCGTTTGCTACCGCAGAACTGTGAGGAGAGATTGCTAGTCCGGGTTCTTGTAAGGATGGAGGGTTGCCTATGCGGAGACCCCACCCAGTGCCGACTAACGGGTCTGGTGACGCCAGTCGCCTGCAAGGTCAAGCCGGTACCGAACCACGAGTTTCTGCGCCTTCCGTGAAAGCACCCACTGAGGTGCAGTTGTTGCTTGCGCGCATGCAAGCTGGTGATCGCGATGCTGCCGCTCTCTTCGTCACGCGCTACGGATTCCTCATTAGAAGGCGTATTCGCGGCAAGCTCAGTCCGGCAATGAGACGGATCTTCGACTCACTGGAGATTCTCTCAACCGTGGGTCGCAGACTCGATCTGTATGTGCGGGCAGGGCAATTCAATGCTCAAAGCGAGGGGCAACTCTGGGCGCTCGTGTTCCGCATGGCCAATAATGCCGTGATTGACAAGTCGCGCATATTTCGGCGCCTAGAAAAAGTTGAGGCCGAAGACAGCGATTTTTCTCGCCAAATGTTGGCTCGCCTCAACGATGTACGACAACGAGGCGACAGGGAGGTGGAAATCGAGATCGAGCATGCGCTGGGCCTCTTTGGCGATCTCATCGACAAGCAGATCCTTTCCTTCTGGCTTTCGGGAACACGTCTCAGTTTGATCGCCGAGTACGTAGGTCTAGCGCCGACTGCGGTCAGAAAGCGCTGGCAGACGATCAGATCCAAACTCCAGGCTCACTTCTCAGTGAGGGTCGGTCAATGATCGCGCAGTACGTCTCGTTCACCTCCGAATTGCAGAATCTCTACCGGCGTGGCACTGACGACCCGGAGTTCGACCGGATCGTCAGTCACTTCCAGGTTGAGGAAGACGCTGAGCTGGCGGATCTGATCGAAGCCGATGGTCGGCTGCGACTACGCTTGGCCAAGCCGGTGAGCTTAGATCGGTATCTTTTGGCCATTCCGGATCTTCCTACGCGCCCTGAGCCGCTCGACGCGGCCATCGACATGTCGCTTCGGGCGTTGGCGGAAACTGGAAACGCGGACGCAGATGTGACAGCCATGTTGATCTCTTTATATCCCAACCTTGAGATTGCCATCCGAGAGGCGGCAGCGCTCAACAGCGCAGTGTGGTCGACGATGACGCTCCAAAGGCACGTCACGCTTTCGGCAATCAAGGAACTACCTTGTGACTTCGGCCCGGTGATGGAGGATGGCGTTCATCGCTACGAGCTGCAGGAGGCGCTCGGAGAGGGCGCGTTCGGCCAGGTTTACCTTGCGGTCGATCGACAGCTTTCTGAGGAGAACCATCCCGCTTTTGTTTCGATCAAGGTTCTTCCCGCCGGTGAGCGCTCACCGTGGACGCGCGCTCAGCTCATTGATGAGGCCACCAAGGCGCGACGCATCGACCATCCAAACGTGGCCCGAGTGCTCGACCGAGGGGTATCAGATCAGGACGAGGACTTCATCGTCTATGAGTTCGTGGAGGGTGGGGATCTCGGGCGACGGATCCGCCGGCAACAACAGCCGTTCAGGATCCTAGAGGCAGTTCAGCTTGTTGCCGGGATGGCGCGCGGGGTCCATGCCGCCCATATGGCCGGGCTGGTGCACTGCGATCTGAAACCGAGCAACATCGTTCTCACGACTGAAGGTGATCCGAAAGTCACAGATTTCGGGATCGCCATCCGTGCAGATGAACAAACAACAGTGCGTCCGGAGCGAGAGGCCGACCTCGAGCCGGCAGGGAATCTGGCGTTCATGTCTCCTGAACAATGCCGGATGGAGCCGGGATCGCTGACGATACCATCGGACATCTATGCGTTGGGAGGGATTCTCTTTTGGCTGCTCACCGGCGAACTTCCGAACGGATCGACACCGGAGGCGATTCGCAAGACGCATGATCCGACTGAAGGGCGCCGCTGGCCGCCTGCGCCACGCAGCCACCGGCCCGAGATTGATCGCGACCTCGAGGCCGTTGTTCAACGGGCCATGGCTGTTCGACCGGAGGATCGCTATGCCTCCGCCGCGGCCGTGGCTGGCGACTTGGAAGCGTGGCTGCGCCGAGAGCCTATCCCGTGGACACGCCCGTCGATGCTTCGAAGGCTCGCGCTCTGGAGCCGGCGCAAGCCAGCCTTGGCCTCGGCTGCACTCGTCACTTTCACAGTGGTTCTAACAAGCGGATTCCTTGTTCGCCAGTTTGCGGTGACGGCTGCGCAGGAAAGATTGGAGAAGGCCGTCGCCAAAGCAGGCTTGGAGCAGGAAGAACGCCACCGCGCCGAGTACCGCCTGGTTCTGCAAGGGTTCTTCGCTCAGATCGCGCAGGGGCTTGAGGAAGGCCTTGTTACCGAGTTGCTTCCACAAATCTGGTCTATGGAGTGGTTTTACGGACCGACCGTACTGGGTGAGGGACCAGATCGTCTTGAACTCTGGCGATTGCGAATCGATGTCGTTCGCAAACTCGTCATGGATGCAAGGGCCACCGGCCGCGAGCACACTCTGGATACCCTGCTCTGGGAAAGCGCGCTCGGTTTTTGGCTCATTAAAATCGGTGAATATCACGAGGCCGAGCCACTGCTTTCGCAGAACTATGCCAACTGGAAGGCGATCCTTGCGCCTGAAGATCCTTGGCTGGCTCATTTGCAAGCGATACAAGCAAGTGCAGTCGTAATCCGCCTTACTGATGGCCAACAACCATCTGACAATGTCCCAAATGACAATCAGGAGTTGCTCGCGGCTGAGGCCACATTGGAGCGGGTGGATCAAATGCTCGAAGAATATGCACCGGGATCACCGATTCATATTCTCGTCCTCGATCATCTGCTAACTCTCTACGGCCCGGAGCTTCTCGATCAGCCGGATCGTCATGCCGAGATTGCAGAGAGGCGTGAGGCACTAAACGAAGACTAGGCACGCCGTTGCCTTTTCAGCATCGGTTCAAGACTCAGCTGCAAACATTAAGCGGCCGTTCGGGTGGTAGTAGCTCAACAGACCAGCGATCCGCTTGCGTCGCACCACTGATCTCGACATCTCACGTACCCTGCAAATGCTCAAGCGACGGCCATGTGTCGGGCTCATTCCGAAGGCTGGAAGCTAGAGCCGGACCCGTGGTTTCGCTGCGCGTTTGCTTTGTCCGGCTGAACGCTGGGACTCGGGCAATCTGTGTCGCTCCAGATACCGCCCGAAGATGTACACGAGTAGCTGCTCGCGACTGCATACGCCGAACCTTTGGTAGATCCGAGTGAGGTAGGAGTGAACAGTATGGACAGAGATTCTCAGGTCGTAGGCAATCGCCCCCTCGGTCTGATCATCGAAGATGCCCCGGACGAGTTGCAGTGCGCGTGGGGACAGTTTTAGGTCGCACCCCAGCTCGTCCCACTCCTCGCTCGAGAAGATTGACGAGCCCCTGGTCCCTGTCTGCTTGTCCGAAGCTGGTTGCCGCAGGGAGTAATGCATCTTGCTCCTCCCGCCAGACTCCTCACGGCATCGTGGGCCGGTTGCCACGGGCCGTTGCCGAGAGAGCCCTTAGGGCACGAGGATGGTGAGGAGTCCCATCACTCGATAGGTGCTCCTTCCCTCTAAGAAGGAAGGCGATGGAAACAAAGCACGTGTGACGGAAAACTCAGAGATCCCGGAAGAAAAGTCCATTCGTGCCCCCCGGATCAGAGTTCACGCTCTGCCCGGTCGGCCACAGCTGGATGACGCGTTCGTAGGCGGTTTGTTCGGCCGATACCCCGAGCGACGGTGGGCGGCCTGATGGAATGAGTGGGTGGGTTGGACCACACGCATGAGGTGTGCCGACGTTCGGCTCGGCACTGGGAGGATTGGTGAGATGTCGAGAGGGAAGGACCCGCGGCATTGGTGCGGGAACACTCGGCAGGTGAATCAGCTGCGCCGTGGCACCTACATCGTCAATTGCCCGGAACCACCGACTCGTAGAGGCGGGTGGGGATCTGGTTTCGGACCAGCGTGTCCAGGCGATCAATCGCCTCGGCCGCCTCCTGAAGTGTGCCGCTTTCGATGAGTCGCAGGATCGCGCGGAGATCGGCCATGTCCTCGGCGTATCCAGCGGCCAGTTCCACGTCGCCATCTCGCCCCGCCTCCCGCCCTGGTCTCTCCCACGACTCGATTCTCTGTCGGAATTGCTCGAGTTCACGGGGACGAATTTGCCTTGTTGGCTTCGATCTGGCTCTGGCGATCATCGGCCGCCTCCTTCCAGAAACTGGGCTGTCGACCCCAACGCCTATACCTCTGTTGGGGCCGCGCAGCCAGTCAAATCCTGTTGGAATCTGGGGCCTTCCCGCTCCGTCGACGGGGCCGGGATTGTTGGTGCCGAGGCTGCTTTGAGCCCGGTCAGGACGGCCTGTTCCACGGGGCGCTGCCTGTCTTGCGAGCCCAACATAAACCTAACAGAATCGGGCGATTTTGGCGTGTCATACCCCCGTGGGTATGACATGGCCTAAACCTTTTATGTGCAAAGGTTTAGGGCACTCTGGCACCCTCTGTCCCATGACAAAAATGACACCAAATAACGCTACATCACGGTCACCAAATGCCCTACGGGGGTGCCATGAGAGAGGCAAACGGAAATCTCAGGTATTATCTCAGCCAACAGTTGTTCGGTCGGAGAAAATATGACAACGTCCTGGCAAGTCGGAACCGCAGCAGAGGCATTCGCCGCGGCACAGATCGCGCGGTGTGGTTGGGAGATCTCTGTGCAGTACGGCGCAAACCAACCTGAGTACGATCTTGTCGCTGTGGATGGCGACAGGGTGTTAAAGATATCTGTCAAAGGCAGCCAGGATGGCAGTTGGGGACTGACCCAATCCCAAATCTCCCAAATCAAGAACGCAGACTACCACGGTGCCGCTGATATGTGGCTTGCTAAGCACTCAAAGAAGACTATCTTCTGCCTTGTCCAGTTTAAGGGAGTGTCCGTAGACGAACTCCCGCTCGAAGACCGACATGGGAACTTCCGAGAAGGCGGGTTTGAGCATGATGGGCTCGGGGTACACAATCTTGCTGACCGTAAACCCTTCCGGCGGCGTGACCGTGAGAACGGTCGGGATCAGGAAGTCTTCATCCGGCTTGTTTGAATTGACGTGGTATTGCTGGTCGAGCCTGACCTGCAGCGCCGCCTGGACGGTGCCTCCGGGGTGGGCGGCATCCGTATCAAAGACCCACTGGGTACCGACCAGGACGTCGCCGAGCTGCGCCGACGCCGGCGCCGCCAGGATTGCGGCCGTCAAGAAGGGAACAACCCGCCCCAGCATCATCATGATCGAGAGTCTCCACGGCCTCGCAAACGACTCGGCTCGCCCCTGGCCCTTCAAGTGGCCCCGGCTGCCGCTCCGATAAAGCCTAGGGTCCAGAAACAGTACGTCCCATCCGCCGTTGGGGGAAGCCCTGTGCCGCCCCTTGGGCGTCCCGGTCTACAAACCGGCCGCCGCCGCCGATCATTCCCAGCCCCAGCCAATCGCCATGACTGATGTCCTTGACCAATCTGAAATCGACGCTCTGATGAGCGCCGTCAGCGAAGGGGAGGTGGAAGAGCCCGGGGAACAGGCACAGATATTCTCGCGGCATCGGCGAGACCTCGAGAATGTCGAGATCAAGGACTACGACTTCAAGCGACCGGAGCGGATCAGCAAGGACCAGATGCGGGCATTGCAGACGCTGCACGAGGCGTTCGCCCGCAACTTCGGCGCGGCGTTGTCGGGCTTCCTGCGGACGATCGTGGAGATTCGCGTCGCCAGCGCGGAGCAGATGACCTATTCGGAGTTCACGTCGAGCCTGCCCAATCCCACGAGCTTCAACCTCATCGAGGCCCCGGTCCTTGACGGCCAGCTTTGCCTGGAGATCAGCCCGCTGATCATCTATCCCCTCATCGACCGCCTGCTTGGCGGTTCCAATGAGAACATCTTTATCCCGCAGCGGCCGTTGACGATCATCGAGACGAGGCTGATCAAGAAGATCCTGGAGCGGGGGGTGGCGGCGTTGACCGAGGCGTGGGAGACGGTGAAAAAGATCGATTTCAAGCTCGGCGCCCTGGAATCCAACCCGCAGATCGTTCAGATCGTTCCGCCCAACGAGGTGGTCGTCGTGCTGGGGTTCGAGCTGAAGCTGGGCAACCGGGCCGGGACCATGAGCCTGTGTATCCCGTTTCCGGTGATCGAGCCGCTCATCGAGGATCTCGCCGCCCAAAGCTGGTTCCAGGCCGGTCGGCATCGAGCAGATGATCACTGGAGGCGGCTCGTCGGGCAGCGCATCGCAGAGGCTTCGCTGGAGGTTGCCGCGGTGCTGGCCCAGACGAGCATCACCATGGCCGACCTGCGGAACCTGGAGATCGGCGATCTGTTGACGACCGACAAGCCGGCCGAAGCACCCGTGACGGTCACCGTCGAGGGCATCCCGAAGTTCGTCGCGAGGTCGGGCCAGTACCGGGGCAACCGGGCCGTGCGCATCCTGGAGCGGCTCCAGTCCGACGAGCCGGCCAAGTCTGGCTGACGTCGGGCCGCCGATCGATCTTGCCGGATCTGCGCCGGCTCGCCGTCGGCGGGACGCCGCGGGCCACCGGGCGGTTCGATCGGCCGGTGGGGTGGGTGCCATCTGTTGACTTGGCAACGGCCCTGGCGATATCCTTAGCCGCGTATTGGCCCCGAGTTTCTTGTATGGGGATTTGCCCGTGATCCTGGTCGCCCGATATCCGGTCTTGCCCCGTGGTCGCTGATCGTGACCATCTCCTGTGCGGTGTGCAGGGATGGCGCCGCTGGCGTCTCGCCGTGCCTTTGCCGTCGCCCAGACGACAGGTGGCAACCTTGACCTGACGCACCGCGACAGGTCGATGGTCCGGCACACTGCCGCCTGGTTTGTCGGACGCCCCGCACGGGTCACGGGACGTTGCTTGAGCACGCTCGTGGCCTTGTCGTTTTGGACCCGAACTTCCGAACTCTTCGTGACGCAACCAGAGGCAACTCGCCGGTACCATCACCGAACTACCAGACCAAGTGATGCGCGAGCCCGCTGGAGCGAGCCTCCTTTACTTGCGAACCAGCCAGCTCAACAACCCAACAACCCAACAACTCAACAACTCAACAACTCAACAACTCAACAACCCAACTAACGAAGACCGATCATGAATCCTGAAACGCTCCGCATCCTCGACGCGATCGCGCGGGACCGAAATATCGACAGAGATCTGCTGATCCAGGATCTCGAGCAGGCGATGATCAGCGCCGCTCGCAAGCACTTCAACTCGCTTGACACGGAGGCCTTTGGTTGTCACATCGATCGTACGAGCGGTGAGATCACGATCTGGCGGAACCTCGACGACGACTCACGCGAGGTCATTGAGCTGGAGACGCTCGGCCGAATCCCGGCCCAGACCGCCAAGCAGGTGATGATCCAGAAGTTCCGCGAGGATGAGCGGCAGAGCCTACTGGAGGAGTTCTCCAAGCGACAAGGCGAAATCGTCACCGGCATTGCACACCGATACGAAGGCGGCGCGCTCGTGGTCCAGATCGATCGGGCGGAAGGGTTCATGCCCCGTTCAGAGCAGATACCAGGTGAGCAGTTTCACCCCGGCGACCGGGTGCGATGCCTGATTCTCGATGTTCGTGACGTGGGAAATCAGGTCAAGATCGTCTTATCGCGGGGACATCCGGATTTCATTCGGCGGTTGTTCGAAGCTGAGGTCCCCGAGGTCGCGGAGCACGTGATCGAAATCAAGGGCATGGCGCGTGAGGCTGGGTTTCGCACCAAGATTGCCGTCTCGTCCGTCGACTCGAGAGTGGACGCCGTCGGCGCATGCGTCGGTGTTCGCGGAAGCCGCATCCGGAACATCGTCGACGAGCTCGGCGGCGAGAAGATCGACATCGTTCGCTTCAACGAATCCAGCCAAGTTCTCATCGGCAACGCACTGAAGCCCGCGGAAGTTGAAGAAGTCAGTCTGTGCTTCGAGCTGGGACGGGCCACGATTATTGTGCGCGAGGATCAACTCTCGCTGGCGATCGGGCGACGCGGCCAGAACGTGCGACTGGCGGCGCGCTTGACGGGGTGGGATATCGACATTCTTACTCCGGCCGAGTTCGCCAAGAGCCTGGAGACGCTGGAGCAGACGGTCAGGCCGATCGAGGGAGTCAACGAGCAAATGTTGGATCGGATGGGGGCGCTGGGGATGATCAGCGTCTTTGATATCGAGGAGGTTGGGCCGGCCGTGCTTGAGGAGGAGCTGGAGATGCCGGCCGAAGTCGCGCAAACGGTGGTCGAAACGTGCGCCGCTCAGGCCAAGATCGTGGCCGAGCAGCAACAGAAGGAGAAGGAAGAGGCCGCAAAGCGCAAGGCTGAGGAGGAAGCCACGGCCACGACCCTGCTGGGAACCGGCGACGCCGTTGCCGGTTCTGATCTTGCCGCGGATGCCCGGGCGGAGGTGGCGGCGGCGTCAATCCTCGGCCAATCGCCTCACCCGCCGATTGTAGAAACTCAACCGGAGGATTCAGACTCGACCGAAACGGGTGAAGCGGCGGCAACGGAAGCGCCGAGCACCGCCCAGGAGTCGGGAGAGACAGCCCCCAACGAGGAGCCGGCAACCCCCGAGGCGTCGAGCGATGAGCCGGTTCAATCGACGGAACCGGCGCCGCAAGTCGCACCGTTACCGAGTGACGAAGCCGCTTCGGCGCAACCTGCGGGCGGGACTGGAGACTAATCGCAACGAAGACCGCCACCCTCCGAGTCCTCCAACTGGCCA
>JADFGE010000082.1 GCA_022567855.1 Planctomycetota bacterium
GCCGGCAGTGTGATTGGCCCGCGCGTCTCGATCGGGGCCGGCTCGATCATCCACCCGAACGTAACCATCCTCGACGACTCGACCATCGGAGCCGGCTGCACACTCTGGCCCGGCGTGGTAATCCGGGAGCGGTGCGAGATCGGCGACGACTGCATCCTCCACCCCAATGTCGTCATCGGCTCCGACGGCTTCGGCTATCGCCCCGCGCCCGACGGAATGTCGCTCGTCAAGATCCCCCACATCGGCACGGTTCGCCTCGGCCGGGCCGTCGAACTCGGCTCCGGCACCTGCGTCGATCGCGGCAAGTTTTCCCAGACGGTAATCGGTGACGGCACGAAGATCGACAACCTCTGCCAGATCGGCCACAACTGCCGCATCGGGCGCTGCGTGATTATCGCCGGCATGGCCGCCCTCGGCGGGTCCGTCGTAATCGAGGACGGCGCGCAGATCGGCGGCCACGCCGTGATCAAGGAGCATTGCAAAATCGGCGCGGGCGCGCAGCTCGCCGGCAGCTCGGGCCTGATGCACGACATCCCGCCGGGCGAGCAGTGGTTCGGCACCCCGGCCCGCAAGGCCACCACCGCCTTCCGCGAGTTCGCCGCACTCCGCAAGCTCCCCGACGCGCTGCGAAAGAAAACCCTGCGCCCGGATGACGTTTGAAGCGCAGCGATAACGGGACACAAACTCCATTCGACGAGCCGTCCTCGCCCCACGGATAGCGAAATCTTGAGCATTCTTTGCTTCCAAGCGCGCTTGAGACACACTTGGCAGGGGCGCCTTTTTCTCGTGTTGAGGCTACCCGACTTCCTGTGGAAATACTTGAATAGATACTCAAATATGGCGATTCTGTCTGAGTTGGTTAAAGTAAACTCTAACCGGAGTCTTCGTTGAACCAGAAGCGCCCAGATAAACAGCGTAACGGCCTTTGGGGTCTCTTCGGACTGGTGGCAGCGTTCTCCTTGGCCATGACCCTTGGGCAGTTTATCGCCGCCAAGCGCGCGGCCCCGGATACGAGCGTCCGTATCGCAGCGACGCTGGTATCGTGGGGTCTCACAACTGACGGCTTGTCGGTTGGGGTGAGCGCGGATGAGATCGACCAACATATCGCCTTGCTCCGTAGCCGAGATGGCGAGGAGCGTGTCCGGGCGGCTGATTGGCTGGCGTCGCGCGGCGTGCGGGATGCGGGTCCACAGATCGCGGCCGCGATGGCCGACGCGGGAACCTTGCGTCCCTGCCAACTCGCTCACAGCTTGGGGCAATTAGGTGACGAGCAATGGGTGGGGACGTTGGTCGCGGCGGCGAAGCAACCTCGTAGTCTCGACCTCCGGGCCTGTGCGACGCTCGCCCTGAGTGAGATCGCGTCGCCGAGCTCGGTCGATGCGTTGATCGATCTGGGCCGGTCAGACTCTTCACGCAGCATGGCGCTGGAAGCACTGGGCAGGATCGGCGACCCCTCTGCGCTGGAGTTTCTTCGGTCCGTCGCTACGTCACCGCGCGACGAGACCGAACTGGATATTGCCCGGCGCGCGGTTGAGCGGATCGAGCTCATGCGCCGGGCTGACCCTATCCCTCTCCTCGTCGCGCGGGTGGAGACGTCGGGTCGGGGAGGCCGTCTGGAAACCTGGGCGGTGCGCGCGCTGGCAAGACTTCACGACGCGCGGGCTATCCCCGCATTACTCGATGCGCTGCGCCGTCCACAGATCAGCCGTAACGAGCGCATTGTGGTGGCGGCCGGGCTGCTCGCCCACGGCGAAGCCGGCACGGCTGCGCTCCAGCAGGTCGTCGACAACCAGCCGCAAAGCAAGGTCGGCCGGACGGCGATGGCCGCCTTGCGCCTGATCGACACGATGGGGTATGCACCAACCCTCGCCAGTCGCTGAGCACAAGCTGCGAGCATCGATGCAAGCCAAGTTCATAGGGATGATACGATGACGCACCAACTCCAAACCACTCTCGCCAGGGCCTCCGTCCTGATTGGGGCGTCGGCTTTGATTTCTGTTTCGGGATGCGGGGGCGATCAACAAGAGGATGATGCACAGGTGGCGGGCGGGCCCGTCGCGGACGGATCGCCCGAGTCGGCGCAAACGGAGGCGGAACTGACGGACGGATCGTCGGACCTCCGGTTGATAACCGGGCACGTGCCAAACCTCGTTGACGCGACCAGCGGCGAGCACGAGTACACCAATCGACTGATCAACCAAACCAGCCCATACCTTCTCCAGCACGCGCATAACCCGGTGAACTGGTATTCGTGGGGACCTGAGGCGTTCGAAGCCGCGCGACGCGAGGACAAGCCGATCTTCATGAGCATTGGCTACTCCACGTGCTACTGGTGTCACGTCATGGAGCGCGAAAGCTTCGAAGATGAGCAGGTTGCCGCGTACATGAACCAGCACTTCATTGCGATCAAGGTCGATCGCGAAGAGCGGCCGAATGTGGACGACATCTACATGGCGGCGGTGCAGACACTGGCGGGGCGAGGCGGCTGGCCGATGTCGGTGTTCCTCGAGCCGCAGTCGCTCAAGCCATTCTTCGGCGGCACCTACTATCCGAAGCCGCGCTTCCTGGCGCTCCTGCGACAGATCGCGGGCCAATGGACCAGCCAACGCTCACAACTCTTGCAAAAGGCCGATCAGACCGCGCTCAACGTGACCCGGCGGCTCGGATCGTTTTCGCGGCCACAGTCGATTGACGGCCGCGACGTGGACAACGCCGTCGCCAGATTCCTCGCCGGGTTCGACCAAGCGAACGGCGGCTTTCGTCGCGGAGCGCCGAAGTTCCCGATCCCGCCCAATCTTCAATTCCTGATCTACGCGGGCTGGGACGACCCCTCGATGCGCCAGGCCCTGCTGTTTACGTTGGACCGCATGGCGATGGGCGGGATATACGACCAGATCGGCGGCGGCTTTCATCGCTACAGCACCGACGCGCGCTGGCTCGTGCCGCACTTCGAGAAGATGCTCTATGACAACGGGCAGTTGGCGTCCGTCTATGCCGAGGCATATAAGCGTACCGGCGACCCCTTTTACGCCCAGGTGCTGCGCCAAACCCTGGACTATGTTCTGCGCGAGATGACGAGCCCGCAAGGCCGACTCTACAGCGCTCAGGACGCAGAAGCCAACGAGCGCGAAGGCAGCAGCTACGTCTGGACGAAGGATCAGCTCCGGGCGGCGCTGTACGAGGCCGGACTCGGCGACGATACCGACTTTGCGCTGGCGGTCTACGGCCTCGATCGCGGTCCGAACTTCCAGGATCCGCACCATCGCGAGGACGGTCGCAAGAATGTTTTGTACCTGTCAACTAAGCCCATCGACCGGGCACGGTCGCTGGGCATGTCGCTACCCGAGTTCGAGGAGCGTCTCAAGAAGGTTCAACGGGCGATGCTGACCTCGCGCAACACACGTGTGCAGCCGATCACCGACGACAAGACGCTTGCGGCATGGAACGGATTGATGATCGCCGGTCTGGCAGACGGCGGGCGGGTGCTCGATGATCCGCGATATCTCGAGGCGGCCAACAATGCGGCTCGGTTCATCCTCACGAATATGCGTACCTCCGACGGCGGACTGCTGCGCACCTACCGATCAGGCACGGCGAGGATAGACGGTCTGCTGGAGGACTATTCGTTCCTCATCCGTGGATTGCTGGCACTGCATCGGGCGACGGGCGACGACCGATTGGTCCAACATTCGATCGAACTGGCCGAAGCGGCGCGGGGCCGTTTCTGGGACGAGTCATCCGGCGGCTTCTTCGATACGCTCCAGGGCCAAGCGGATCTGTTCGTTCGTACGAAGTCCACGCGCGACGGCGTGGTACCGAGCGGCAACTCCGTCATGATTCATAATCTCCTCGACCTCTATGAACTCACAGGCGATCCACGATATCTCAACGAGGCCGCGGCCACCCTGAGGTTCCTAAGCCGCAAGATCAAGACCCAGCCGACAGGTAGTTCGATATCTGTGTTAGCGCTCAATCGTTTCGCCGAGTCGTATCCTGCCTACCTTCCGGGCCAATCACAGCGTACCGCGGCGCCGCCCGATCCAGTTACGATCACGACGAGCACGAATACCGTGCGCGTCGCGCCGACCGAACCAGGTAACGTGGAAGTGACGCTCCAGATCAGCGACGGCTACCATGTGAACGCGCATGATCCTGGAATAGCTCAGCTCATTGGGTTGACCGTGCAGGTGATTGGCCAGGGGCTGGAGGTGGAGGTGAACTATCCGGCCGGTGAGTCGTACCGCGGCCCGCTGGGCGACCGTGAACTCCGCGTACACAGTGGTCGGGTCACGTTGCCGGTGCGGATCACGCAGTCCGGGCCGGTGCGAGGCCAGCCGAGACTCATGGTCACCTATCAGGTCTGCACGGATAAGGTATGTCTGGCGCCGACGCGCAGCATTCTGCCGATCAGGATCGTCGCCGCCTCAAGCAACGAGTGATGTTCGGCGCGTGCCGAGCGTTGCTGCGCAGATAGCGAAATGCTGCGCATTGCATCTTCCCAAGCGCACGCGCGACACCATAGGAGGACACCCTACACCTTCCCTTTGGCTAACCCATCCGGCGAGAACGGGCATCCGGACGACGTTTTTCCGACTCGGTGTCATCCGAGGGCGCGCAGATCCTTGCAGACCTCCCGAGCGATTATTAGAACGCCGTCTCCAGGATCGCCCGCTCAATATGCTCCGTCAACTTCTTGATGCCCAGTCCTTCCTCGAAAACGATCCCGTTGACGCGGAGTGAGGGAGAGCGGCCCACCTGAAACGACGTTGGGGCGGCGGTGAGATCTTTTTGGATCTGCTGCTCGTAGCGGCTCTCTGCGAGACCTTGTTCGAAATCCTTGGAATCGAGGTCAAGGACTTCGGGCATGATCGCAAGCTTCTGCTGCCAATCCATCCCATTCTCATCGAGCAGGAGCCGATGGGCGGACTCATAGTGGCCCGCGCTGCGCGCCATCTCGATCGCGTTGATCGTTTGTCGCCATCCGCCAAGGTCGTTGGGGTTCACAGGGAAGTAGCGCCGGCGGACTCGCAGAAGCGAGCCGTAGCGCGGCTTGAGGCGGTCGAGCGTTCGCAGGAGCTCGCGCCCGTGGGGATCGGTGTAGTCTGCCCAGACGAGAGCCAGGACGGGTGGGTCGAGCCGCTGGCTGGTTTGGGCGGCCGACAGACCGAGCCGAACTAGATTCTCAGCCTCGCTGAACTCGCTCTTGGCGGCGCTGCACCCGAAGCAGTCGTACAGGGCGCGGCCGCACCCACAGGGGCAGTCGCGTTTGATCAGCGCCTGACGAAGTGTGCGGCGCTGTATCTTCGACAGGGGCGATTCTTCCACCGGTTGCAGCGCGCCATCGACTCGCCAGGCCGGATCGAACCTCACCGGCCTTCGGCCGGCGGTCAGCGTCACCGGCTCGGCATGGCCTGCCAGCTCGATGGTCAGCGTTTGGCCCGGCCGCAGGTTCTCAACGACCGCCTGCAGCACCACGGTCGCGTCGACGCGCTTTCCATTGACCGTACGGAGCCGATCTCCGGGACGCAGGCCCGCACGTGCCGCCGGAGTGCCCGCCAAGACGTGGTAGAGCAGGATGTCCCGTCCCCCGCTCGCCTCCCGAGCCGGGATCACGCCAAGCCAGGCCAGCGCCGAGGCCTTTGCTGGGGCAACCGCGCCGAGGAGTTCGTTGACCATGCCCGCGACCACCTCGCGGGCGAGGTTGCTGGGGACGGCAAAGCCCACGCCCCCGATTCCCCTGGTTGGTGTGATGATCCACGCGTTGATCCCCACGACTTCGCCATCGAGGTTCACAAGTGGCCCTCCGGAGTTGCCGGGATTGATCGCCGCATCGGTTTGGATGAAGACCGCCTGGCGGTTGCCGACGGGTCCGGGCCGGCCCAGTCCACTCACAATCCCCTGGCTCACCGAGTTGCGCAGGCCGAAGGGGCTTCCCATCGCCAAGACGATCGACCCCCGCCGAAGCTTCGCGGAGTCGCCCCATTGCAGGGCCGGGGCGCGGTCTGGGGGGATGCGCAGGACGGCCAGGTCGCTCGCCTCGTTCGTCCCGACCACCTCCGCTTCGAGGACGGCATCGTCATGGAGACGGACGAAGACCGCGGTCGCTCCGCTGACGACGTGCGCACTCGTCACGATGAATCCGCGCTTGTCAATCACGAATCCGCTTCCGGTCCTGCGGTTTCGAGGGCTGGCGTTGGGACCGAAGAAGTGCTCGAACGCGCCGAGCGGATCATCGGACTCAGCCGTGTCCGATTCGTTTCCCCGACGGTCACCGAAGCTGGGAAGGACCTGGACGACGCAGGCCAGCACCTCGCCGCCGATGGATTGGTAGAGGCGTTCCAGCGACTTGGCAGCTTTGAGAGCAGCGGCGGTCCCTTCACCATCGGCTTGGGGTTGTGTGGTCTGCCCGGGACTCCGGGTTGCCAGGAGAAGCAGCAGCAACAGAACGATGCCGGTTCGCATCAGTACACGCTCCTTGTGTGTGCCCAGAGGGCCGGACAGCTGTGGAATCTTACGCGTCAGGAGCGCACTGGTTCGACTTCGCATCCAGATCCAAGAAAGGGGGTCAACCGCGACAGGAGTCCGGAGTCGTTTTGAAGCACATCCGGTCACCCGGTGCCGCTTTCTATCGGTTCGGGAATAAAGCGCCGGTTCGCGGGCACTACACAGTGGGACACGTGAGCGGACGATGGGAGTATCGTGATCAAGCCGCGAGACATCTGGGCAACGCTGGGCGGTGAGACCCGGCGCGCCCGGTACGAGCGATGGGTGTACGACCACTCCGCCGAGCTGTACTGTTTTGCTTTCCGGCTTTGCGGGAACGCCGACACGGCCGAGGACCTGGTCCAAGAGACGTTCTTTCATGCCTGGAAGGGCATCGACAAGCTTCGCCGCCACGACAAGGCCAGAGCATGGCTGTTCCAGATGCTGCGACACCGGCACGCTCATTGGTTGCGGGCCCAAAGTCGGCGACCGACCGTTGTAGAGTCCCTAGATAGGCAAATGGCGCACGCGGAAGCTTCCGGTGCGGCGCCATTGCAGGTGCTCGCCGATCGCGAATCGCTGCAGGTAGCGCTCGACACATTGGACCATCGGTTCAAGCTGCCGCTCCTCATGGTGCTCCTGGAAGGATTGACCTGTCGCGAGGCGGCGGATCGGCTTGATCTCCCGGTGGGAACGGTACTGTCTCGCATCTACCGAGCACGACGTCACCTGCGCGGCGCCCTGGCAGATGAGACCGATTCGCTCAAAGCGTCGGTCGAGTCCCCCGAGCGGCCGCCAGCGTTGGCACCGCGACTTCGCCTGGGAGGTGAAGCATGACCGACCACACTGAGAACGATCTGCGGAGGAGAATGGAGGATGCGGCCTCACTTCCGCCCGACGACCCCTCGCGTCAAGAGGTGCTACAGCGCATTGAGCAAGCGGGTACTTGGGCTGAACAGCAATGGCTGGAACTTCTGATGGAAAACGAGCAAATGCGATTGGCCTTGCGTCATATCCGACCGCCTCAAGGCCTGGAAGAAGAGCTCCTTTTGATCCCGTCGCCAACGGTGCGTCGCCGTTGGTTCACTCGAACGAGGCTCCTTCCAAGGACAGTGGCCGCGACATGGCTCTTGCTCGCCGTTGGGTTCGGACTGATCTGGCTCCAGCATCGACCGCCACTCTCGGAGGCGACCCAGCACTTGGCCATGCTCGCCATCCGCGACCACGTGAAACGGCCGGAATTGACGGTCCAATCCACGGACCGATCAGAGATCGAGGCCCGGCTCAAGCCGTTAGCAGCGTTTCCGATCAGCATTCCAACACTCAACGGCGGCTATGAGCTTGTCGGTGGTCGCGTCTGCAGATTCGACTCCCGCCCCATCATCAGCACACGATGGCAATACCGCGGGCGCGACCATTCGCTTTATCAGGTCCGCCTTGGCGACTTTGACTTGCCACGAGAATTCGTTCCCCAGGTTGTAGTCACGCCTTCGATCCCGACCAATCCGGGAGCACACCGCGTCGTCATCTGGTCAGACGGCCAGTGCGCCTTTGCCCTGGTGTGCAAGGATGCCCAAAAAGGGCACGACCCTCCCGCCGATTCATGACGCGCTCCGAAACGATACGTCGACATGAGCAATGATTTGTGACTCTTTATGACCCCCTAACAGGAGATCCTTGAATGACTTCGAACGCTCTAAAGAGAAGCTCGATTCTGATCATCACGGTTTTGGTCGCGATGGTGGGACTCGCAATTGCGCAGAGTCCACGAACCGCCAGTACGCAACGACAGGCCTCGTCGGCAGAGGGACCGAAGGTTATCGCAATCAAGTTTCACGCTGATTGGTGTGGGTACTGTAAGGCCATGGGTCCGGTCTTCGAGGAAATGCAGGCCAAGTACGACCAGCAGCCGGTCCTGTACGTGAGACTTGACCTGACTCGTGAGGCCGGTCGGCGACAGGCCCAATACATGGCCCACGCGCTGGGCATGGGCGACGACATCTGGTCTGAGTACGGCGGCAAGACCGGGTTCGTCCTCCTCGTGGATGGAACGACCGGAGAGGTGATCGAGAAACTCACGCACGATCAGAGTCTAAAGGCCATGGGCGCCTCACTTCGAGAGGCGGTCAGGAACGCGTCGTAGGCGGACAACCGGATCGAGCGGGCCGAAGACTGGTTGTAAGGGTGCGTGCTCGCCCAACATCACTTTTGCGCCAGCCGACTTCATCTCGCAAAGGAGCCCCGACCGGTATCTGCAATGCATGGATCACTCTCTCCACGATTGACGAAGCGGCGCAAGCTCCTCGTCGGTACAGCAATTGTCGCGCTGTTTCTGACGACCGTGGTGCTCGGACTACGGGGGCGTGAGGCATCGTCCGAGGCGCCAAGACGTGTCTCGGGCCTCACGTCCACCGGCTCGGGTAACTCCACCACACAGCCCGATCATGAGTACACGAACCAACTCATTCACGAAACCAGCCCATATCTTCTCCAGCACGCGCATAACCCTGTGAACTGGTATTCGTGGGGCAAAGACGCGCTGCAAAAGGCGAAAGAGCAAGACAAGCCCATCTTCCTGTCGGTCGGCTACTCCACCTGCTACTGGTGTCACGTGATGGAGCGCGAGTCCTTCGAAAAAGAAGATGTGGCGAAGATCCTCAACGAGCACTTCATCGCCATCAAGGTGGACCGGGAAGAACGACCGGAGATTGACGAGCAATACATGCTGGCCACGCAGCTTGTGACCGGAGGGGGCGGCGGCTGGCCTAATTCGGTGTGGCTCACGCCCGACGGCAGGCCCTGGATGGCCGGGACGTATTTCCCGCGTGAGCAGTTCAAACAGGTGCTCACCCAACTGGCGGAGATATGGAAGACGCGCCGCCCGGAGGTCGAGCAGCAGGCCGACCAGTTGGCGCAGGCCATTCAGCGGATCGGATCTGGACAGAATGTCCAAAGCGCCAAACCGGTGAACCAGCAACTCGTCGATCAGGCCATCGGCGCGCTGCAACAATCGTTTGACGCGCGCCGTGGTGGGTTCGGCGGGGCGCCGAAGTTCCCCCCGCACGGCAGCCTGCGCTTACTGATTCACGAGTACCGCCCGACGAAGGATCGCG
>JADFGE010000083.1 GCA_022567855.1 Planctomycetota bacterium
CTTGCTGGGGAATTGGGGGTGATGCGGAAGGCATCGAGGGATCGAGAGGGAGAAGAAGGCTTGAGGCTTGGGGCCTCCCAACTCCTGACCCCTAACCCCTAACTCCTGACTCCTAACTCCTGACCCCTAACTCCTGACTCCTTCTTGTCCCCTCTGCGTCCTCTGCGTCTCGGTGGTG
This sequence comes from Planctomycetota bacterium, assembly GCA_022567855.1. Classification (GTDB taxonomy): domain Bacteria; phylum Planctomycetota; class Phycisphaerae; order Phycisphaerales; family SM1A02; genus JADFNO01. The sequence goes on from JADFGE010000083.1 coordinate 179, forward strand.
AAATCATCCCGGGTCTTGAGTCTTTGCGTGCCGGGATCCCGACGGAGTCGGGACGCGTCACCCGCTAAACGGGGGTATTCGTCATCGTCGATCGTTTTTTGGTTTGCGGCGGACCGCGAGCACTGCTCGCGGCTTTACATTTGCGTCATCGGCGCGGGGGCGGGTTGCCGGCGAGGGAGATCCAGGTAACGTGCACGATCTTGAATGTGCCGTCACTTTGCCGCTCGATCTGTAACACCCACTGGGTCGGCGTGGGGCCGTAGCCGCGCTCGACGGTGGTTCGGCAGGCCAGATGAACGATCGCGGAATCCTTCGACACCGTGTACGCATCGAGGCGCGTGATACTGTTGGACTCGATGCGGTACTGGGATTCGAGGCGCGACGCTTCCTGGCTCAGATAGTCAAGCTCAAAGCCGGGATTCGTCGGCGAGCCGAACGCCATCGTCGCCTCATCAGCGAACAACGCCATCATGGCGACGACGTCGGCCGCGACCGCCGCCTCGACCAGCTCGATCGTCACTTTTCTTGCGCGCTCGCCGGACGTAACCACCGCAGCGCCGATCGTGAGCACGGCTGCCCCGAGCGCGATCCCGATCACCGCGATGGTCAATCGCTCTCGCCGACCTTCGCGCAATCCCGTCCACAACAAGCCCCCGGCCACAGCCAGCAACACTAATCCCACAGGATAGGGATTCTCGAACATGAATCGCGTCAATAGGCCGACGGAGGGCGGATCAGGCATGAGCGGGCTCGTGGAGAGTGCACAGGGCAGTCGCTTTCTTCCGATATTTGATACGCATTACGCTGATTGAGTGTTGAAACATTCTCGCCATGTCGCCGACGATCGTCACCGAATCCGCCCTGGCCCGCAACCTCGCATCGCTGGGTGAGCGGAACAGTGATCTCGTCGAGCAGCTCGAGTCGGCGGTGTCGTGCGCGACGGTGTCATTTGAGACGACGGCGCAGGGCGTGGAGGCGGTGACGCTGGCGGGCAAGGGGCTGTGCAGCCGGCATCGCCCGCTCGATGAAGCGGATCGGCTCACCGAATCCATCGACCTCATCGAGCATGCCGTCATCGTCGTGCTCGGATTCGGCGCCGGGTACCACGTCCGCCGTTTGGCCGAGCGGATGGGAAAGGCCGGCGTGATCATCGTGTTCGAGCCGGATGTGGCGCTGCTCCGGGCGGTGTTTGAACGGATCGACCACTCGTCCTGGCTGCGGAAGTCGCTGGTGGTGTGGGTCACCGATCCGGACGATCGCGGGGCCCTGGCCCGTAAGCTCGACGGCTCCGAGGCGATCATTGCCCAAGGCGTGCAATTCCTCGAGCACCCGGCCAGTCGCGTTCGGCTGGGCGAGCGCACGCAATCGTTCGTCGAGATGTTCTCCAATCACGTCTCGGCGGCGAAGACCACGCTGACGACGACGTTGATGCGCTCGGTGGACACGGTGCGCAACCACCTGTTGAACCTCGATCACTACGCAGCTGGGGCTGGGATCACCGAGCTGGAGAATATCGCAGCGGGATTTCCGGCGGTGGTCGTCTCCGCCGGCCCAAGCCTTCGTAAGAACGTGCATCTGCTAGCCGAGCCGGGCGTGCGCGATCGCTGCGTGATCATTGCGGCGCAAACGACGTTGAAGCCGTTGTTGGACGCCGGCATTCGACCGCACTTCGTCACCGCTTTGGATTACCACGAGATATCACGGCAGTTCTACGACGGGTTGGATCCGGACGCGGTGCGCGACGTAACGCTAATCGCCGAGCCGAAGTCCAACCCGGTGATCCTCGATACATTCCCCGGGCCGCTGCGCTGTTGTTCGACGGATTTCCTGGACAAGCTGCTGGGCGATCTGAAGCGACCGATGGGCGCGCTGCCTTCGGGCTCGACGGTCGCGCACCTGGCTGTATACGTCGCTCGATATCTGGGATGTGATCCGATCGCGTTGATCGGCCAGGACCTGGGATTCACCGATGGTCTGTACTACACACCCGGGACGGCGATTCATGAAGTCTGGGCCCCCGAGCTGAATCCGTTCAACACCATCGAGATGATGGAATGGCAGCGGATCGTGCGCCATCGCCTGCACCTGAAGAAGATTCACGATGTCAACGGCCGGTCGATGTACACCGATCTACAGATGATAACGTACCTGCATCAGTTCGAGCGCGATTTCGCGCAATACGAGCAGGACGGGCTCAACATCATCGATGCGACCGAGGGCGGCGCAGCGAAGCAGCACACGAAGGTCATGCCGCTGGCTGAGGTCTTGTCACAGTATGCGACACGACCGCTGCCGGAGCTGCCGCTTCCCTCGCGTGATCTTGACGCAAGTCGCCTCGAAACGGCGGGCACGAGGGTTCGCGAGGTTCGCCGTGACATCGTCACGCTGCGCCAAACGTCGCGCAACACCGCCGCCCTCATCCGCAAGATGCTTGCCGATCAGCTCGACGTCCAAAAGATGCAGCAGCACTTTGGCAAGATCGAGCGATACCGAAAGGAAGTCGAGCAGCGGTTCGCGAGCTTCGAGATTCTCAATCAGCTCAATCAACTGGGCGTGTTCAAGCGCTTCAAGGCGGATCGTCGGCTCCAGATGCAGGGTGATATGGATCCGCTGCAACGACAGCGGGCCCAGTTGGAGCGCGACCTCGAGAACGTCACGTGGATTGCGGACGCCGCCGAGGAAATCATCGACCAACTGAGCCGTGCCGAGGCGGTCCTCAAGGGAGATTCCGCAGCAGCCTCACTGCAACCGGCCCGCAGCCTGGTGGACCTCGATGGGACGACGACCGATGCCGGGCCGTCGCGCATTGCGGCGATGGTGCCGATTGACCCGAACCATAACGGCCTCGGCGTGCCGCGGTCACTCACGGATCAGTTCGAAGGGAAGACTGTCATCCAGCACACGCTCGAGAGGCTCGGCAAATCGCAAATGCTGGAGTCGATCATTCTGATCGTGCCGGGCGGGTTCGACATCGAAGCGGCACTCGATCCGGAACGAATCGATCTGCCGATTGAGATCGAGCGATGCGACGGCTCGCCGTTCGGTCCGGAGCACGAAGCGATCGCGGCCGCCCGCCTGTGGTCGGACACATCGTGGCGGGGCGGAATCGGAGGGATGAGCGTTTACGACGAACTGCTTTGTCCACAGGTGATGTCGTCGATCATGCAGAAGCGAGGACTGACCGCAGCTTTGATCGTGGGGCCCGATTGGCCGGTACTCGACGTCTCGGCGCAAACCGGTTGCGATGCGGTCGTCGCGCGACATCTGGAAGCGCCGCACCAACACAACCTGGTGTTCACGCAGGCGCCGCCCGGATTGTGCGGCTGTCTCATCAGCACGAGCCTGATGCGGGAGTTGTCCGAGCGGACTCGATTGTCAACCGTAGGCGGGCTGGTCGTCTATCAACCGCAAGCCCCGCAACACGATCCGATCGCCCGCAGCGCCAATGTGCAGATCGATCACCGCGTCAGCCGATCGCGCATCCGCGCTACGTTCGACAGCCCGCGTTGCCGCCGACGGCTGCACGCGGCGCTGAAGTTGAGCCACGCCGACGCTGATCTAACCCCAGCCGATCTCGTCGACGCCATCACCAAGCAACATCTCAGTTCGCGGGACGAGCTACCCCAACATGTGATCATCGAGTTGTGCTGCTATCGAACGAGTAGCGGAATATTCAGCCACACGATGGGTACAACAGCCCGCCGAGAGCCGCTGTCGCTCGACTTGGCCCGGCGCATCTTCTCGCAAGTCGCTACGGACGGCGATTGTGTCCTCACCTTCAGCGGCGCGGGTGATCCGCTGCTACATGAAGACTTCGATCGGATCGTGCGCCTAGCCAAGGAAGCAGGCGTGCGCGGCGTGCATCTGCGAACTGAGTTGCTGGCCGACCGCTCGACGCTCGATCGCCTGCTGGGATGCGGCGTCGATGTCGTCAGCGTTGACCTTCACGCGGACCGTGCCGTGACGTATGAGAAAATGATGGGCGTTGATCGCTTTCGTGATGTGATCGAGAACCTGCACTATCTCATGGCAAATCGCACACGCCTCACCGACCACCCGCCGAACGCGGCCTTCGCCCTCCCCTGGATCGTTCCGCGATTGCAACGGCGAAGCGAAACGTATGAAGACATCGAGACGTTCTTCGACCGGTGGCAGGCGACGCTCGGGGCCGCGGTGATTGAAGGTCTTCCCAGTACAACGACCGAATCACATGACGAAGATGCGCTCACCCAGACCGCGCCCCCGGCTCGCGTGATGGTTGACGAAGCTCGGCGCAGGATGACGATCCTCAGCGACGGTTCCGTGCCGGTGAGCGAGCTTGATTATGCTGGCGACGACTGCGTCGGGAACGTCGCCGATACACCGGTGGCCGAGTTGTGGTGCGAGGTTTCGTCACGTCGCGAGCAGCTTGCGCGTGATCTCGATGACGGTGTACATCCTTCGTGGGTGCGCCTGCCATGATCCACGACGACGACGGCGTGCTGGCGGTGGTGATCGGCCGAGCCGGGAGCAAGGGGCTTCCCGGGAAGAACACTCGGCTCGTCCTGGGCCGCCCCATGATTTGTTACGCCATCGAACACGCAAAGCAGGCCGAGTGTGTGACGAGGGTTGTCGTCTCGACGGACGGCGATGAGATCGCCGCCGCCGCGGAGTCGATGGACGTCGAGGTTGTGCGCCGGCCCCCGGATTTGGCCAGCGATACTGCAACAGTCGGCGCAGCGGTGCGCCATGCCGTACAAGCCCTCGGCGCAACCGAGTCGATCATCGTCATTCTGTACGCGAACGTCCCGGTGCGACCGGCGGACCTGATCGATCGTGCGGTTGGTTTGCTTCGCCGCAGCGGGGCTGACAGTGTGCAGTCCTATAGCGACGTGGGCAAGCACCATCCCTATTGGATGTGCGAGCTTGATGAGGATCAGCGTGTCAAACCGTATGTGGATAACACCATCGACCGCCGTCAGGACCTTCCCAAGCTGCTAAGTCTCAACGGCGGCGTGATCGCGGTCACAGCATCATGCTTGCAACAAGCCATCTCCGGTGATCCGCACTCCTTTCTCGGGACCGATCGGCGTGGAATCGAGACCCCGCCCGGCTCCGTGATCGACGTGGATGACGCGATCGATCTGGCCGTGGCGGAAGCGGTGCTAACGCAGCAAACTACGGGGGTCGTGTCATGAGGATCGGCGAGCGCGAGATACAGCTCGGCTCTGAGCCGTACATCATCGCCGAGCTCGGCGTGAACCACGACGGGTCGCTGTCCCGCGCGTTGGAGCTTGTCGAAGCCGCCCATCATGCTGGGGCGGACGCTGTGAAACTGCAATGGTTCGAGACCGACCGCCTGCTCAGCAGCGCGGCGCGACTGGCCCAATACCAACAACAAGCGGGCGCGGATGATCCATTCGCCATGCTGCGCGGGTTGGAGCTTGGGCCGCACGAAATGCAAACGATCGTCGAATCGGCGCACGACCTTGGACTACACACGATCGTCACCGTGTTCAGTTTGGAACTGGTGGGGCCGGCCGATCGTCTGCCGTGGGATGCGTACAAAGTTGCGTCTCCGGACATCATCAACCGACCACTGATCGAGCGGTTGATGAGCACCGGCAAACCATTGCTCGTCAGCACGGGGGCCGCCGACGCGCAAGAGATTCAGTCCGTCACGCACTGGCTGGGGTCGCACGCACACGTTCTGATGCAATGCGTCAGCGCCTATCCGACACCGGATGAGTCGGCAGCCCTCGCCGGCATCCGTGGACTTTCTGATGCTGCATCCGTACCACTGGGCTACAGCGACCACACGACGGCGACGGACACCGGTGCGCTGGCCGTGGCGGCTGGCGCGTCGATTCTTGAGAAACATCTGACGCTCGATCGAAGCGCGTCAGGTCCCGACCATGCGACGTCGCTTGAGCCGGCGCAACTCGCTGAGTACGTGCGGCTCGCACATCGAGCCCACGCGATGCTCGGAGAATCAGGCAAGCGCGTGCTTGCGATTGAGCAGGACGTCCGCGACGCCTCTCGCCAATCGATCGTGACCACCCGACGATTGGATGCCGGCCACGTCATTGCGCGCGACGATTTGACGATCAAACGTCCCGGGATCGGGATCGAGCCCTGGCGAATGGACGAGATCGTCGGCCGGCGGCTGGCGCGGACCGTCGAGGCTGATACGCCGCTGGTCATGCGAGATTTGGAGACCGCAGACCCCGCCGAGGCCCAAAACACGGTCACTTCAATCAGCGGACTCAGCTCGCACTGAACCGGTCCGATCTGACTCGCTCGACTCCCGGTGCGGGTGCGGCGAGTACACTGCGCTCATGGCCGACCAACAACGCACGATCGCGGTCGTCACCGGCTCGCGCGCCGACTACGGACTCCTTCGGCCGGTCATGCGGGCAATTCACGATCATGCGGACCTTCAACTGCGCGTGATCGTGACGGGAGTTCATCTGCTCCCGCCGGAGCATACGGCCGACGAGGTTGCCCACGACTTCACCATCGCCAACACAATCCCGATGCAGTGCCCGGGCGAATGCAGCCGCCTCGAGGACGCCGAGGCGCTGGGGCGCGGGGTGACGGGTTTCGCCCAGTGGTTGTCGCGCCATCCGGTCGACGTCGTGCTTGTGCTGGGGGATCGCATCGAGGCGCTGGCTGCGGCCGCCGCCGCTTCCGTCGGCGGTATCCGCGTAGCACATCTGCACGGCGGCGATCGAGCGGAGGGTATTGCCGACGAGGCGATTCGACATGCGATAACCAAGCTCGCACACATACACCTCCCGGCCACGGAACAGTCGGCAAAGCGCATCGAAGCAATGGGCGAGGATCCCGATCGAATCCACGTGGTCGGCTCACCGGCCCTTGACGAGCTTGCCGATTTCCCCCCACTGCCCGATGAGAAGATGAATGCGCTGGGCTGGCCCGAGATTGTGATGCTGCTGCACCCGACCGGCGAGGCGATCGAGCACGAGCGCGCCCGGGCAGCCCAGCTCCTGAACCTGTGTCAGGAAGCGGGCAAGGTCCTGGCCGTTCACCCGAACCACGATGCGGGGCGAGAGGGGATCGTGGAGGCGATTGACAATGCCCGCTGCGGGCAGCGGGACCACCTGCCTCGGCGGGACTTCATCGGGCTTCTGCGCCGTGTGCGATTGCTCGTGGGCAACAGCAGCGCGGGCCTCATCGAAGGCGCCGCGATTGGGGTCCGGTGCGTCAACGTCGGCCGGCGCCAGGCTGGCCGCGACATGTGCGCCAACGTGATCAACGTCCCGGACGGTGAGCCGGATTCGATCAAACCGGCCATCGCCCGAGGTCTGGCTGAGGGTCTAGTCGAGGTCGAGCATGGCTACGGCGACGGCCGGGCCGGGATCAGGACAGCGGCGGTCCTGGCCACATTCGACCCGGCGCAGCTTGAGCTGGCCAAGCGGAACACGTTCTAGGACGTTCCCGGAGCGCCGGCGAACCTGCATTTCCCGGACGTTCGATCAAGTCGGCTCGGGCGGCGGCCGATGTCCATTTCGGGCTCTCACAGGACCCAACCGCAAAAGGGAAACCGCATGGACGCCATCCAGAGCGAGGAACAGCAGGCGATCGTGAAGGCGACGATCACCGGCATCAGCCATATCGCCACCCTGCCCGAGATCACACTCAAGATCATCGAACTCGTGGAAGACCCCACGAGCACCGCTCATGATCTTCACAATGTGATCTCCAACGATCAGGCGTTGTGCAGTCGAATCCTCAAGGTCGTCAACTCGGCGTTCTACGGCCTGCCCCGGCAGATCGGCTCCATCAACCGCGCAATCGTTCTGTTAGGTCTCAACGCGGTGAAGAACATCGCCATCGCGGCGAGCCTCACCAAGCTGTTTCGCGGGGGTGATCTGTGCCCCAGGTTCTCCGCGCGAGACCTTTGGACCCACTCCCTCGCCACCGCCACCGCCAGTAAGTTGATCTGCGATCGGCTCCAAATGGGACTGGCCGACGAGGCCTTCCTCGCCGGGCTCATCCACGACATCGGAATCATGGTTGAGATGCAGGCCAACCGGCACGACTTAGTCTCGGTCTTCGAAGAAATGACGTTCGATGACGACGACATACCCACGAGTGACATGCGCGAGATCGAGTCGCGAATCCTTGGCGCCGATCACCAGGCGTTCGGCGCCGGTCTGTGCGAGGCGTGGAAGTTCCCGCAATCGTTCAGCTACGTGACCGGGCATCATCATGATCCGACGGAGTTGCCCCCAGCAAACCGGACGCTCACGTCGATCGTGTACATCGCCGACCGCTTGGCCGGACAGATGGGCTTGGGCTTCCGTGGCGACCTCGTGAGCCTCGACATCTCTAAGGAGGCGTTGGACGACCTGAACTTCCCGCCGGAGACGCTCGAGCAAATCAAGAAGAGCCTGCCGCAGGCGTTTGAGGAAATCGAGGCGATGTTCAGCTGATCGTCGCCTCGGGCACACGCCAACTGAGCCCAGTTGACGTCCAATCTCCAGTTCGTTGCGTCCCGGCCGAAGCGCATATCATTGAGGCGATGTCGGAAGCGGTACGCGTGAACTTCGCCCACCCCCTGCCCGTCTTTCCCCTTCCCGATGCGGTTTTGCTGCCGCATGCAATCCAGCCGCTGCATATCTTCGAAGCGTGTTACAAGCAGATGATCGATGACTGCCTGGACGGTAACCGTCAGGTGGCCATGGCAAGTTTCGCCGAGCAACGTCACGACGACGATTGCGCCTGCGCACCGCCGCTGAGGCCGGCCGTCTGTGTCGGGAAGATCGTCCAACACGCCCATGTACCCGGCGACCGGCATGACATCCTGCTCCAGGGCGTGTGCCGAGCCAAAATCATTGAGCTGATCGAGCCGGAGAACGGGCGCCTGTACCGCATGGCAAAACTATCGCCGCTCGAACCCGTGGACGAGCACCCACCGCCGATGCCCGAGATCCGCCGGGAACTCCGCAAACTGCTCAACAGCCGGACGCTCAGCCGCTTGCGGTGCATCGAAACCGTCATGCACTGGTTCGATCGTGATGACGTCCCCACTCACGCATTGATGGAACTGATCGGCTTCGCCCTTTTGCGCGACGGCGAGGTTCGATACCAACTGCTTGCCGAGGCCAGTCCCCGGCGCCGAGCTGACATGATCAAAGGCGAATTGCGGAACCTCAGTACCTTGGTCAGCCGGGCCGAACGGCAGAGCTTCAACGCCTGGCCTAAGGGCCTGAGCTGGAACTGACGGCCGCGGCAGGATGACGCAACACTGATCGACGGCGCGCCGCTCACCTCTAAGAAACTATCTCAGAACCCCACTTCCGGTGGTACGGGCGTCTCGCCCGTACGTTTCCTCATCGCCCTACGTTCGCATGGCGAGCCGTTTGCACGGACGAGATCCCGATCG